>CAZJFI010000286.1:0-2262 GCA_964545265.1 uncultured Phocaeicola sp. | reverse complement strand
TGGTAGGCATAGGTTAGTTTCTCGTCTAAGGTGGATAGGAAACCCACCTTTTGTGCCTCCTTGAAGGCATCTTTCAAATTATTTATTTCCATATACCTCTCCGTTTTAACTTACTTTATTATTTTCTAACTAAATACCTTTGCGTTTAATTTTCAAACGAAATATATTTGCATTGAATTTCGATGTGGAATTAATTAGTACCTCCTTTCGCTAATTACCCCTTTAAAAAGCATAAACCCCGTATTCCTACTGCGGGGTTTTCTTGTGGGTAGTATGTAGGATACTACCGCAAGTTTTACATTTCAAACTCCAACTTAATCCCCAATAGATTGCAGAACGTTTGCAATTGATGAACATATTGAATATCACAATCTCCACTGGTGTGTTTATCGCAGTTTTTCTCACGAATAACCCATCCATTATGTAAATCCCCTATATAATGTATAAGCGTCAGCTCATACTTATCGGTTTTCTTACTGTATTCCAAATGTTCATCATCCACAAACCCGTTCTTCAACAGAAAATCCCTTGTTATCGGAATTGGGTCTAATTCGGAAAAGTAGAACAGCGTATCCCATTTCTCCAATCCAACAGCGTTGGCAAATACCTCATCTACCTTGTACGGCTTGCCATTCACCTTTACATGGCAGCCTATTGTCAGTTCTTTTGTATCAATCATACTCCTTTATCTCTAATTTTTCCAATATATGCTTCATCTTAGGATTCAAAGCAACCGTACATCCAAAGTCTACATCCTTGTATATCTCTTTCAGCTTTAATAGTAGCTGCTGGCAGTAGCCTTTGTTTTGTATAGTAGATTCTACGGTGTAAATGGTTGCCCATCCGTCACCTTCGGCTACCAAAGCTGACACTCCGTTTTCTTCGTATATCCACCCAAATGGATGCTTAATCTTTTCCATAGCTATTCCTCCTTCTTTAAAATATCCATTATCCATTTAACCTTATCCTTCAAAGCCTCTTTCAATTCATTGCATGGTTTGTAGAGTTCATACCCCTCACATCGGTTGCAAGGATGTCTATTGTCTCCAGCCTTGTAAGTATCCATGTGACAGCAATCATTACAGGTTTCTTGTGCAAACCATTCGTACAGCAAATCATAAAGCTGCTTCTTTTTCTCGGCTAAAGTTCCCATTTCTTTCCTTTAGATATTCATAGTCTTTATCGGACATGCTCCTGAGTAATCGGATACAATCATCAATCGCTTCTCCGAACTCTTTGGGTGATAAGAGCATTCTGCCCTTACCTCCCCTACGCCACTTTTGTATTATGTGGAGTTTTCTTATTATTTCCTTTCTCATAGTATCTATCATAGAATTTTTCCAAAGTACTCTTGAACTTTTTATTCTTCATCTTGGACGGAAACGCTTTAATCAACGACTTAACGGTTCTTACAGACAATCCCATCTTTTCGGCTATTACATCAATGTTGAACCCATCTCTTTCAAGCATTGTGGCACAAAGCACTCTTGCATCGTAGGATTCGGAAGGCTTGTTAGCGTCTTTCAGTTTTTTGACACCGTACAACTCTTGACATAAGGATATACATTTGCTCGACTTCCTTTCTTCTTCGTATTCTATAGATGAAAAGACATCGCTGTTTAGATTCGTAAGACCTATCTTAGAAGGCATTGACAAGAGTTCGTTGTATAGGTCAAACATTGCCCTGTCATTGTTCCCACATCTGTCAATCAGCAGCTTGATATATTCATACAGATGGTCTGAATCATTTCCGTAATCACCTTGTGTCTCATTGCTTACCTTGTTGATGGACAACGCTTTTATATTCTTCAACGAATGCAATGCAGTCTTCCAATTGCGCTTGTATTCATGCCTTAATCCACAATTCTGTCTTTTCATCAATGCCTCCGTATCAAGCATTAATGTTTCCACTACATCAGCCAATAAGGAAAGTAGGTTGATGTGTATGTTGATTTCATTTCCTGCGACTATCATAATTCATTCTATTTAGGTTCATTAATATACTTGAATGTCAGACCTTTCTTTGTGGTCACTCCTTTTCTGCATGAGTTAGTAACCGATGTGGTACTAAGTCCTGTTTCTACCGATGCTTCTTTAACGGAAGTATAGGTTTTTCCGTTCTCCAAACACCAAACGGGACGCATATAATTCTTCACCAATACAATAGGCTTTTCTTTCGATTTTCGGTATATTATATGACCCTTACACGTTACTATCTTCTTTTTACAGTCTTAACTTATAAAGTTGGAGCATTTATGGCAT
>CAZJFI010000285.1:0-2273 GCA_964545265.1 uncultured Phocaeicola sp. | reverse complement strand
TTCCCCCAATGGCTGGGTTTGTTACCCATTTTCAATGTCATTTCTCCACCGGTCATGATGTCTTTATGCCGCAGTGCGGAATAAGGATACTCCTTGCCGTTCAACAGGATGGATTGGATATAGCGGTTCTTGGCCGACAATTTCTCGGCCTTGATGCGGAAAATCTTTCCGTTTTGTAAATGGAAAGTTGTTTCTTTCAGTATGGGAGTATTGATGAGGTAATAATCCTGACCTGCATTGGGATAGAGTCCCATCATGTGGAACGCCAACCAGGATGACATGGCTCCAGAATCGTCATTCCCAGGTAATCCGCCCGGTGAATCGTTGAAGTGAGTATTGATAATCGTATGGATACGGTCGCTACTCTTGTCGGGACGTCCTATCCAATGATAAAGACATGGAGTAAGGAAGGACGGCTCATTGTTTACGTTGTAATAATTCTTGTTGAAAAAAGTATCCAACCGTTTTTCAAAAGCTTCTTTACCTCCACTTTTATTTATCAATCCCGGAACATCATGAGGAATGCTGAGGGAATACTCCCACGAAGTGGCTTCGTAGAAGAACATGCTCCACCAAGGAGTGTACCAAGGTCCTTCCATGGTCAGTGGAGTATAGGTAAAAGTGGGTTTCTGTATTTTGCTGTTGCCAAACGGAACTTCATCCAACCAATTGCCTTTTTCATCTCTTGGAAGAATGAAACCTTTTGAACCATCGTGCTCGTAATCGTCGCGCCACAAATTTTTCCAATTGTCCGATTGCTTGAGGTATTGTTGATAGAGTTCTTCTTTTCCCAACCCCTTAGCCACTAAGGCGATGGCATAATCGCAATAGGCATATTCAATGGTACGATTCCCAGCCCGAGGGATTCCATGTGGTATATATCCCAATTCCAAATAAGGGATGAGGCCTCCTCGTCCTTCTGCCTCTTCGTTTCCACCTGGAGGAACGGTAGCATCTTTCAGCATAGCTTCCAAAGCATGTTCATAATCAATGCCTTTCAAACCCTTTACAAAAGCATCGGCTATGACAATTTCTCCGTTCGATCCTCCTTGCGTACGACCGTTACAGTTACCACTACGTGCATCAGGCATGAATCCATCCCGTTTATAGATATTGAGCATGGAACGTACAATATCCACTTCTCGGTCGGGGTCAACCAACGTAATGAGTGGGGTAGAGGTACGATAGGTATCCCAAATGGCATAGAAATCGTCGTAATAAGGTTCATTGTCTGTCCACCCTGGATTTTCACCGCTTCGGTCTACCGGCATAATCATGGTGTGATACATGCCTGTATAGAACATACGCTTGTAATGCTCAGGCGTATCGGGAGCAATTTCAATGCGCTGTAGCAAAGTCTCCCATTTGTCCAGTAATTCCTGGTGGACTTTTTCAAAGTTCCAATGGCTAATTTCTGTATGGGCATTATGTTTCGCTTTCAAACAGCTGAGGAATGAAATACCAATTTTTAGCTTTACGGAATCGGTTGAGGCCGGAAAACGGAGTAGAGCACCCGTCTTCTTACCGCTATCAAACTGAACGTTGTCCGTAGTGATTGATGTTCCTTTCCATGTGGCAGTCTCGGTAAACGGGGTATCCGTTTCAGCATAGAAATACACTGTATAGGCTCGTCCGTTGTTCCATCCGCCACGGATACGGGTGTAACCGCATATTTCACGGTCGGAAAGAATCTGAATTTCCGAACCTACAAACTGTTGGGCTTCACGTGCATCGGGTACAGGATCGTCTCCCAAGAAGAATCCTGCATCGATAGACAATGCCTTGTCTTGGGCTTTCGGGTAAGTAAACCGATAGAACGATGCCCGTTCGGCTGTGGTGATTTCTGTGCGGATACCGCTATTTTTAAAGGTCGTATCGTAATATCCCAATCGGATTTCTTCGTATTGACGATAGTCGATGTGGCTGGTTTGGTCGAGTGTTCCCAAGAAAGGAGTCACTAAGATATTGCCATATTTAGGCCCTCCGCCGGTACCGCTTACGTGTACTTGTGAAAAGCCATCCACCTGTTCGGGCATAGGTGCCCAACCGCTGTTGTTCTTGCAGGTACAGTCGGGTGAAGGCTTCACCATACCATACGGACACGAGGGACCAATGAAGGTACGTCCCAAACCGGTAGAACCTATCTTAGGGTCTACATAATTACAAAGACCGGCTACTTCCTGAGCTATGCCCGTCACGGGGAGCCACAGAAAGAACGCCAGTCTTAACAAAGAAACTCGAATGGAAATTTGAGTCATATAATTAGTTCTTTA
>CAZJFI010000284.1:0-2301 GCA_964545265.1 uncultured Phocaeicola sp. | reverse complement strand
GCCAAAATTGAAGAAGGTATTCCCGGAGCCATTTCGTTTCTCTCGAATCCGAAATATACACACTACATTTACGATACACAATCCAGTATCGTATTGGTAAACAAGGATTTTGCTCCTGAAAAGGAAGTAAAGGCCACGCTTATTCGTGTAGACAATGCTTACGAAAGCTTGGCCAAGCTGATGACGCTATACGAACAAAGCCAGCCCAAACGGACAGGCATCCATCCGTTGGCCTACGTAGCTCCTACCGCCAAGATAGGCGAAAATGTATATTTGGCTCCGTTTGCTTGTGTAGGCGACAATGCCGAAATCGGTGATGGAACCGAACTTCATCCTCATGCCACCGTAGGTCGTGGAGCAAAAGTGGGTAAGAATTGTATTCTTTACACCAATTGTAATGTGTATCACGATTGCCGGGTAGGCAACAATTGTATCCTGCATTCGGGTTGTGTGATTGGTGCCGACGGATTCGGCTTCGCCCCATCGCCCGAAGGTTACGAAAAGATTCCTCAGATAGGCATCGCCATACTGGAAGACAATGTGGAAGTAGGTGCCAATACATGTATCGACCGTGCTACCATGGGTGCCACCATCATCCGCAAGGGTGTGAAGTTGGACAATCTTATCCAGATAGCCCACAACGTAGAAGTGGGAAGCCACACCGTTATGGCCTCGCAAGTAGGCATAGCAGGCTCTACCAAGGTAGGCGAATGGTGTATGTTTGGCGGACAAGTTGGTATTGCCGGACACATCAAGATAGGCAACAAGGTGAACTTAGGTGCCCAATCGGGTGTACCGGGCAGCATCAAGGACGGACAAAACCTCATCGGTACTCCACCTATGGAACTGAAAGGCTACTTCAAGTCGTCGGCCGTATTCAAGAAATTGCCCGACATGTATTTCGAACTGAACAACTTGAAGAAAGAAATAGAAGAACTTAAAAAACAATTAAACAAATAAGCCCATGTTGAAACAGAAAACTTTAGGAGGCAGCTTTTCCTTGAATGGGAAAGGACTTCACACCGGAGTTAACTTGACGGTGACCTTTAACCCGGCACCTGATAACCACGGGTATAAGATTCAACGAATCGATTTAGAGGGACAACCCATCATCGACGCGGTAGCCGAAAACGTAGGCGAAACTACACGCGGCACGGTATTGGTAAAGAATGGTATAAAGGTAAGCACCATCGAACATGGTTTGGCCGCCCTCTATGCAGCAGGTATCGACAATTGCCTCATCCAAGTGAACGGCCCTGAATTCCCTATCCTGGACGGTAGCGCCAAGCACTATGTAGAAGCCATCAAGCGGGTGGGAATAGTTGAGCAAACCGCCGTAAAGGACTATTACATCATCAAGTCGAAGATTGAATTCCGCGACGAAGCCACCGGCTCGTCCATCATCGTATTGCCCGACGAAAGTTTCAGTGTAAACGCCCTTATCTCGTACGATTCGAAGATTCTCTTCAATCAGTTTGCTACACTGGAAGACATGGACAAGTTCCCCGAAGAAATTGCTTCGGCACGTACCTTTGTCTTCGTACGCGAAATTGAACCGCTCTTGGGGCATGGCTTGATCAAAGGAGGCGACTTGGACAATGCCATCGTAATTTACGAACGACAGATGTCGCAAGAAAGCTACGACAAGTTGGCCGACATTATGGGCGTGCCCCACATGGATGCCACCCAGTTGGGTTACATCAACCACATTCCTTTGGTGTGGGACAATGAACCTGCCCGCCACAAGTTGCTCGACATCATCGGCGACTTGGCATTGATTGGAAAGCCCATCAAGGGACGCATCATCGCTACCCGTCCGGGCCATACCATCAACAACAAGTTTGCCCGTACCATCCGCAAGGAAATCAAGTTGCACGAAATCCAGGCACCTATATATAATTGTAACGAAGCACCCGTGATGGATGTAAACCGCATCCGCCAACTGCTCCCCCACCGCTATCCGTTTGCACTGATAGACAAGGTGATAGAGATTGGTGCCAATTACATTGTTGGGATAAAGAATGTAACGGTGAACGAACCCTTCTTCCAGGGACACTTCCCCGAAGAACCCGTTATGCCGGGTGTGCTCCAGATAGAAGCCATGGCACAATGCGGAGGCCTGTTGGTGCTCAACTCAGTAGACGAGCCCGACAAATACTCCACCTACTTCCTGAAGATAGACGGAGTGAAGTTCCGCCAGAAGGTAGTGCCGGGCGATACACTCATCTTCCGCGTAGAGTTGATGGCTCCTATCCGCCGAGGCATCTCTACCATGAAGGGATATGTATTCGTAGGCGAAAA
>CAZJFI010000283.1:0-2308 GCA_964545265.1 uncultured Phocaeicola sp. | reverse complement strand
AAAAACACTCAATATACTCAGTATACTCAGTAAATTTTTTGAGTGTTATCAATCAAGAAATATCCCTTGAGTGAGGAGTTTGGGGCGGTTATCCCTTGGTATCTGGAGAAGAAAAGGGGGATAAAGGATATTCTTCAACACTTTTTATAAAATATTCTTCAAATAAGTTTTGCTTTTCATATAAAATAGCTAATTTTGAACGTTATCTAAAAATGTATAACGCTAACTGAGTTTTATAACCTTAAAATAACAGCTATGAGCTATTTACGATTTGACAAGACTCTGCTGACGAATTTGGAAGAATCGCTTCCTAAGGAAGTGTTGCGTACCAATCGTTCCGGAGCTTACCATTGCACTACAATCGTTGATTGCAATACCCGCAAATACCATGGTCTGCTTGTTATCCCCATTCCGGAATTGGATGATGAGAACCACGTGCTGCTGTCGTCATTGGATGAAACGGTTATTCAGCATGGCGCTGAATTCAACATGGGCCTTCATAAATATCAGGGCAACAACTACAGCCCGAAAGGCCATAAGTATGTAAGAGAATTTGAATGCGAAAAGGTGCCTACTACCATCTACCGTGTGGGTGGCGTGGTGTTGAAGAAGGAAAAGGTATTTGTACATCATGAAAACCGTATCTTGATTCGCTACACCTTGCTCGAAGCACATTCGGCCACAACCTTGCGCTTGCGCCCGTTCCTGGCTTTCCGCAGTGTACGCCAATATACACATGAGAATGCACAGGCCAGCCGAGACTACCAGTTGGTGGATAACGGTATCAAGACTTGCATGTATCCGGGCTATCCCGAACTCTTCATGCAGTTGAACAAGAAGAACGAATTCCATTTCCAGCCCGACTGGTATCGGGGTATTGAATATCCGAAGGAACAGGAACGTGGATATGATTTCAACGAAGACCTCTATGTACCGGGTTACTTTGAATTCAACATCAAGAAGGGTGAAACGGTGGTGTTCTCGGCCGGTATTTCGGAAGTTAGTACACGTACGTTGAAGAATACTTTCGAAGTGGAAAGGGAAAAGCGTATTCCGCGCGACAATTTCCAACATTGCCTGATCAATGCCGCCCATCAGTTCCTCAATGTACAGGGTGGGGAATCTTACATCCTGGCTGGTTATCCATGGTTCAAGTGCCGTGCGCGCGACTTGTTCATTTCTCTTCCGGGCTTGACATTGGCCGTTGACGAAGTGGAAAAGTTTGAAACCGTGATGGAGACAGCCCGTAAGGCCGTGATGCGCTTTATCAACGATGAGCCTGATGACTTGAAGATTTATGAAATGGAACACCCCGATGTGCTCTTGTGGGCCGTATGGTGTATCCAGCAATATGCCAAGATGGTTTCACGCGAACAGTGCCGTGAAAAATACGGTAAGCTGCTGGAAGAAATCATGGACTACTTGCGCCGTGAAAATCATCCTAATCTGTTTGTCCATTCCAACGGCTTGGTATATGCCAATGGCTATGACAAGGCAGTGACATGGATGAACTCTACAGCCAACGGACGTCCGGTAATCAACCGTACAGGTTACATTGTTGAGTTCAATGCCTTGTGGTACAATGCCCTCCGCTTTACAGCCGACTTGTTGGGCGAAAAGGGTAACACAACCTTTACTGACGACTTGAATGAAGTGGCCGACAAGACAGCCAAGGCATTTGTAGAAACCTTCTTGAACGAACACGGTTACTTGTTGGACTATGTAGACGGTAACATGATGGACTGGAGTGTACGTCCGAACATGATTTTTGCTGCCGCCTTCGATTATTCTCCATTGGATGCCCGTCAGAAGAAGGGTGTGGTTGACATCTGTACCAAGGAACTGCTCACTCCGAAGGGTCTCCGCTCATTGAGCCCGAAGAGTGGTGGATATAATCCTAACTATGTAGGTCCGCAGAACCAACGCGATTATGCATATCACCAGGGAACAGCATGGCCTTGGTTGGCAGGCTTCTATTTCGAAGCATATCTCCGTATCTATAAGATGAGTGGTCTGGGCTTTGTAGAACGCCAGCTTATCGGTTACGAAGACGAGCTTACTTCTCACTGTATCGGTTCTATTCCTGAATTGTTCGATGGTAACCCACCGTTCAAGGGACGTGGCGCCATTTCGTTTGCCATGAACATTGCCGAAATCTTGAGAACATTGTATTTATTAAGTAAGTATAATTATTAATAAGGAGGAGCCTGTATGAAAGTATTAATGTTTGGATGGGAATTTCCTCCCAAAATTTTAGGTGGTCTTGCTGTAGCCTCTTATGGTATTACCAAGGGCTTGAGCTTGCAGG
>CAZJFI010000282.1:0-2321 GCA_964545265.1 uncultured Phocaeicola sp. | reverse complement strand
TTATGTTATTTCAATAGTTAAAGAATTATAAGCTATCCATTTTACGTATCATTCCTATTACTTTTGCAATAAATATGGGTTGAAAGTATGAAACTACGTATTCTTTATTTGATATGGATTGTTGGTGGACTTCTGGGCTTTTCTCTCTTTATAGATGAAAGGTGGATGATTCCTTGCCCGCTTCATCGGATAACGGGATGGGAATGCCCATTTTGTGGAGGACAACGGATGTTACAGGCGATGTTCCGTGCCGATTGGCAAGATGCTTTTGACTATAATCCGTTTTTGATGTGCAGCCTACCGCTGGTAGGGATATGGCTGACCCGTTATTTTCTACCTAAGGCATCTGTATGGAAGATTCCTTTTTTTTCTAAATTATGTAGCGACCGTGCATTTTTCATTTATTTATTGGTAGCATTGTTTTGGGGAATACTAAGAAATATTTAAATTTGCGAATAAGATAAATGTCAAATACAATTATTTATGGAAGAATACAACAATCAATCGGTACGTATTGAAGTAGGTACACTTATCAATCAGGGATGGGAACTGACCAAGAAGCATTTTCCGGCTTTCCTTTTAGTGATGATTTTGGGATGTATGGTTTCGTCTTTATACGAAGTCGCTTATTATGGCCCTTATTTGGGTACGGTCTTGAATTATGGCCCTGACGTGACAGAAGAGCAAATGATTGAGTTGTTGATAGAAAATGGAGAGATATGGAATTGGGTGGGGTGGATTATAGTGGCTGCTGTAATATCTTTCTTTGTAGGTTACTTTTTGTCTATCATTACGTACCGTATGCTGAATACAGCAATAAAAGGGGAGAAGATAGATTTGACAGCCGAATTCAAGAATGCATTCCGTGGTTATTGGTTCTTTTTAGGTGCCTATTTGGTTTATTCTATAATTATAGTCATGGGAATGATTTGTTGTATCCTTCCGGGTATTTATTTGGCTATCCGTCTGATGTTCACTCCAATGATTGCAGCCAATCATCCTGAGGTGGCATTCAGTGATGCCTTTTCCCGTTCTTGGCAGATAACGAAAGGACATTTCTGGATATTGTTATGGTTGGGTATCGTTGTGATAGGTATCAATATCATTGGGCTGATTTGCTGTTGCGTAGGATTGATTGTTACTAGTATTCTTTCTTATATGATGTATGCTTGTGTCTATAAGCTGTTGATTCCGGTGGATAATTCCGCATCTGAAAAAACAGCATTGATGGAAACTGTGGAATAGTGTATTAATTAATACGGTTATGACTTTACAACAATTGGAATATATTCTGGCAGTGGATAAGTGCCGCCATTTTGGGAAGGCGGCGGATGTGTGCAATGTAACCCAACCTACGTTGAGTGCCATGATTGCCAAACTGGAAGAGGAATTGAACGTGAAGATATTCGACCGGACGCGTCAGCCCATTTCTCCTACTCCGGTGGGTGAGTTGGTCATTCGTCAGGCACAGGAGGTATTGTATCAAAGCAATCGTATCAAAGATATTATAGAAGAAGAACGGCATTCTTTGACGGGTATTTTCCGGGTGGGTATTCTTCCTACCATTGCCCCTTATTTGTTGCCTCGCTTTTTTCCCCAGTTGATGAAGAAATATCCGCAGTTGGACATCCGTGTACGCGAGATGAAGACCAGCGAAATAAAAAAGGCGTTGGCCGAAGGGGAATTGGAAGCGGGGATATTGGCTAAGTTAGCCGGATTGGAGGAATTTAAGGAAACCCATCTTTGCTATGAGAAATATGTAGGCTATGTATCGCGCGAAGACAAACTGTTCGGGCAAAACATTATCCGTACATCGGATGTAGCCGGTAGTAAAGATTTGTGGTTGCTGGACGAAGGGCATTGTTTCCGCGACCAGTTGGTACGTTTCTGTCAGATGAAGGGCGCTCAAACCAGTCAGTTGGCTTATAATTTGGGAAGCATTGAAACGTTTATGCGCATGGTGGAAAGTGGTAAGGGCATTACCTTTATTCCGGAATTGGCTGCCGATCAACTGAATGAGATACAGCAGGAATTGGTACGTCCGTTTGCGGTTCCTGTGCCTACCCGTCAGTTGGTACTTATCACCCAACCGCAATTTGTTCGGCAATCGGTTCTTGATGTGCTTGTCAAGGAAATTCAAGCTTCCGTACCGAAGGATATGTTGAAGTTGAGAGGCACTCAGGTGCTGGTATAGATTTCTTCTATCGCCCCATAAAACCTTTCAATTGAAATTCTTGTTTTAATCGGGATTTTTGCTATATTTTTGTAGCATGAAAACAGAAAATTAGTAATAACCCATTAAAACAAGAACATTATGACAA
>CAZJFI010000281.1:0-2335 GCA_964545265.1 uncultured Phocaeicola sp. | reverse complement strand
TACTACTTTTAACCGGTTTATGCAATGTATGTATTAAAATTCGGTTTTGAGTTTAGCATATACTATATAATTGTTATGGTCTTCATCTATTTGTTTTTGTAGGGCTTTTAATTGTTCTTGTTGCTCTTTGGCCAGTTCTTTGTTCTTGAGAGCTTTTTCTATTTGCTCCAACAAAACGCTTGGCTCAAGGTTAGCTGTGTAGTATCCATCTGTACAGGCATAAGGGAAATAATCTATTTCTAAGTTACCCAAATAATCGTTGAAGATTCGGACACAATTCCCTTTATTGGTTTTCTTATCAACCATAATGAATTGTTGTTCTTCGGTTTCGTAAAACCCTTCTGCTATTTGTTTGGGTTGAGTTACCATACACATATAATGTCCGGGGAGTTCCATATAATCGTGTAAAATTGGATCGTTCTTGAATTCAGCGGTAAAGCACGGAATCAGTTCTCCTTTGTCCATGTCAAAATGGTATAATGTATCCTTTCGGAGTTCCCAGAAAGTAAAGATGTTGAACCCGAAATGATTTTCCGAACGTGATAAGTTGATTTCATTGCTGAAATCGGGCTTTATTTTTAAATAATCAGCATAAGGTTCGTGTATAAAATTGCCTTCCATATCTTGTATCCAGATTACGGTAGGCTGATTTTTAAAAGGAAGCAAGGCTACAGCTACTTGATTTTTCTTTGAATTTACGTTGAAAACTCCTTTAGGTACGACAAGGTTTTCGTATTTTTTGTTTAATGGAATACTTCTTATAAAATCCCCTTTCAGATTATAGGTTAGTATTGCTTTTGCATTCCAAGGAAGTAGATAAATAAAACCACCATCTTCATCTATTTGTGCGCAATAAATCAGATTATATTCTCCAGGACCTTGCCCTACGCTTCCTATATTTGCGATATAAGTCCCATCTTTTTTGAATAACTTGCAGGGAATACTATGAGAACCGGTCGAACGGGTTACTAATATGTAGTTGCCGGATACGTATACTTTTGAGTTACCCACTAAAGCTTCATCTCTGTTGTCTAAAGGTACGATTTGTAGTTTCTCTGCGAGATAGCTGAGGGGTATATTCATTGTGTCATTCACTAATCCTAATTTTAGGACGGTTACGTCATGTCCGTTAACGTTGACTGTTTGAGCTATGACTGCTTGATTGTCTAATTTATTGTCTAAGAAAAACTTGTCTGATGCTTTGTTGCTACATGCAACAAAAATGGTTGCTAATACAATGGAAATGTAACTTCTTGCTTTCATATTAATACTTATTATAATTATGTTATTGGTATGCTTATATAGTCGCAAAAGTATAGTAAATAAAAGAAAGCACCAAGAATATGATATGGACAAATATAATTCGTTGGATTTGGTAAATGGTTGTAAATAAAGATGTTAGTATTTTGCTTTAGTGGACAAGTCTTTTTTTATTCTACCCATAACAAGTCGCTCATGATATTGTCCGAAATAAAAATGCCTTTAATTGTAAGTCTTAAAATTTCATTTTCTTTAGTCAAGGTTTCTCGTTCAAAATGTGGCTTAGCCATACGGAGGCAATAGTTGTATAGTTCTTCGCCATAGGTAAGGCGTAATTGGGAGAGGGGAACTCCCCAACAAGTACGCAAGCGGGTAATGATGAAATCATTGTATCGGGTGTATACATCCAATTCTTCTATTTCATAGTCAGGCTTATTGTTGGTGATTCCATTTATATAAGCATCCAATGAAGCTACATTCCATTGGCGGGAAGCTCCGTTATAGGAATGGGAAGAAGGACCACAACCCATGTATTTCTTTTCTGTCCAATAGGAAGAGTTATGTTGTGAATGAAGCCCAGGTAGACAGAAATTGGATATTTCATAGTGTTGGTAGCCTGCATCAGTCAACAACTTGATGAGAGTCTTAAACATGGATAGGCTCAAGTCTTCATCGGCTTCACTTACCAGATGTTGCTCGCGAAGTTTCCAAAGAGCAGTTCCTTCTTCATAAATTAAATGATAGGCCGATATATGTTCGGGGTGCAGGTCGATAGCCCGGTGCAGATCTTTTTCCCATTGTTGTAATGTTTCTCCCGGTAGGCCATACATCAAATCGATACTGATGTTTTGAAAACCTGTTTCCCGAAGTAGATGATAGGCCTCGATGGCTTGACGGGCGGTATGCCGACGATGGAGTATTTTTAAAGTATCTTCATTGAAAGTCTGAATACCCATACTGATTCGGTTGATGGGCAAAAGGCGGAGGGCATTTACATATTCGCTTGTTAAATCATCAGGATTGACTTCGAGAGTTATTTCTGCATCCTCGCGTACCTTATATATATTATATATCG
>CAZJFI010000280.1:0-2346 GCA_964545265.1 uncultured Phocaeicola sp. | reverse complement strand
AATCCATGTATTTGAATAATATTCTATTTTTTCACTCGTTAGGAGTCTATACTTTTGTATCATCGGATAAAAAACAAGAATACCATGAAGAAGGCACTATTAAGTTTAGCATTCGTATGCGGATTTGCAACATCGGCATTTGCCCAATTCGGCAATTGTACTCCCTCCGAAAAATGGCAGTATATAGATAAGGTAACCGGTCAAACCATTACCGTGTTAACAGATACCACCAAGAACGACCGATTCTTGTATCAAACTGATCCCATGTGGACAGCCGACGGAAAATATCTGTTGTTCCGTTCTTCGAGCAGAGGGGATGATAAGCTTATTGAAACCACTACTCCCGACGGAAAGAAACGAAGCTATAGACCTACCCAAATCTATTTCATCGAAATGGAAACAGGCAAGATTATCCAAGCTACAGAAGGTCCGAACTTGGGAAATGCATTCTTGGCCAACAAGACCAATAAAATGTTCATGAGCCGCCGTGAAGAAGGTAATTGGAACATGTACGTAATGGATCTGGATAAATTCTTTGCCGATGTAAAGAAAGGTAAGGTAAAGAAAGCCAAGAATTATGAAACATTCATCGGCACCTTCCCTACAGAAATGGGCAAGCCCGGCGGTTATGCCATAGATTGCAACGATGATTATGCCTACATTGGTGTAGAGCGCGAAGGTACAGAAGAAGAAAAGGAACGAATGATGAAGAATGCATTTATTCCAGAAACAAACCAACCCATTAAAATTAGTCCGGTATTATCAGGGCTACGCAAAATGAACTTACAAACAGGCGAAGTAACCAAAATTATCGATACCGAATTCAAGATTGGTCATATCCAAGCCAGCCGTTTTACTCCAGGCGAAATTGTATTCTGTAACGAAACCGGTGGTGATGCCAACCAACGTATGTGGTTCTGTACCGCCGACGGTTCTGTTTTCAAACCTTTATATAAAGAAACACCACTGGATTGGGTAACTCACGAAACATTCGGCACCAAAGATTTTGTTTATTTCAATATTCTCGGCTTCCAACCACGTTTGCGCAAACAAGTAAGTGGAATTGTACGAATCAACCTTCGCACTGACGATGTAGAATTAGTGGGACAAGTAGAATTGGCTATGGACAAAAAAGCCATGGAAGGACAACTGACCGGACGTGGATTCTGGCATTGCAACTCCAGCCGCGATAACAAATGGGCAGCAGGCGATACTTTTGCCGGCAATGTATGGGTCATTAATGTGGAAACAGGTCAGCGCCTTCAATTGGTATCCGATACTAAGATGAAGCCCGACCATGCCCATCCAAGCTTCAGCCCCGATGGCACCAAGGTTCTTTTCCAATCAGGCCATTTTACCAACGGAAAGCGTTTGAACTTGATGATGGTGGACATAAGTACATTGGATAAGTAAAAAAAATGCATAATCTTTTAGGAAGATGTACATTTTTCCATTTCAAAAAATGATTTAAATCCATTATCTTTGCAAAAAACATTAAAAACAACCTTATGAAGAAAAGTTTAATACTATCGATTCTCCTTATTGCTATCGGCATGGGAACGTTAAACGCACAAGAATTACCCAACAGAAGAGAAACAATGAAAGCCATTGTCAAAGTAAATGACTACTTCATGAAGAAATGGCCCGATGCAGGACTTGCCACTTTTGTAGGTAACAAAATGCGCCCAAGTAGTTTATGGACACGTGCCGTATATTATGAAGGTTTGATGGCTCTGTATACCATCAACCCGCAAGACAGATATTTTAAATATATGTATGAATGGGGTGAAGCCCACAAATGGACTCCACGTGGCGGTAACACTACCCGCGATGCCGACAACTATTGTTGTAGCCAGACATACATTGACATGTATCGCATCACCCGCGATTGGCGAATGATTCAAAATGCCAAGGTAAATGCCGACATGATTGTAAACACTCCTCAAAACGATGATTGGTGGTGGATTGACGCTATCCAAATGGGTATGCCGGTATTGGCTAAGATGGGTAATGTAACCGGTGAACAGAAATACTACGACAAGATGTGGGATATGTATGAACACACCCGTAACATTGAAGGTGGAAATGGTATGTACAACCCGAAGGATGGCTTGTGGTGGAGAGACCGCGACTTTGATCCTCCTTACAAGGAACCGAATGGTGAAGATTGCTACTGGAGCCGTGGTAACGGTTGGGTATATGCCGCATTAGTTCGCGTATTGGATGAAATCCCAGCTGATGAAGCACACCGTCAAGATTATATCAATGACTTCATTGCCATGAGCAAGGCACTTAAGAAATGCCAACGCAAGGACGGTTATTGGAATGTAAGTTTGCACGATGAAA
>CAZJFI010000279.1:0-2380 GCA_964545265.1 uncultured Phocaeicola sp. | reverse complement strand
CAATGAAAGATAATCATTACCTTTGTTCCAAAACTTAGGAGAACAAGAAATTATGGAAACAAGAACAACATCCAATCGAATTACCGATTTGCGTCCGGGTGAAATCTTCGTCTTCGGAAGCAATCTGCAAGGAGCACATGGAGGTGGAGCCGCTTACTTGGCTTATATGAAATGGGGAGCCATTTGGGGACAAGGCGTAGGTCTTCAAGGTCAGACTTATGGTATTCCGACGATGCACGGAGGTCCCGAAGAAATCCGTCCGTATGTCGATGAATTCATTGCTTTTGCCAAGGAACATCCTGAATTGACTTTCTTGGTGACAGAGATAGGGTGCGGCATTGCGGGCTTCATCCCCGAAGAAATCGCACCATTGTTCAAGTATGCCGTAGAAGTGGAAAACATTCATCTGCCGGAAAGGTTTTGGAAAGTAATAAAGGGATAAGAAGATGGCAAGAAGAATTTCGGATATTTTATAGGGAAGCAGATTGTAAAATGATAAAACGTTGCATTGTCTGAGAATTTACACTATCTTTGTCACCGTATTATAAAAGAGGATTATGTATAATGCTATTGAAATATGTGCAGGTGCAGGAGGACAAGCATTAGGATTGGAACAAGCTGGATTCAATCACGTGGTTTTAGTGGAATATGAAGATGAATATTGCCAATGTTTGAAGGAAAACCGACCGGGATGGAATGTACTTTGTCAGGATGTTCATAACTTTGATGGTGTTCCATATGCAGGGCAAATTGACTTGCTTGCAGGAGGAGTTCCTTGCCCTCCATTCAGTATTGCTGGAAAACAATTGGGAGCGAATGATGAAAGGGATTTGTTTCCTCAGATGTTGCGACTTGTGAAAGAAATCAACCCCAAGGTTGTGATGATTGAGAATGTAAAAGGATTCTTGGGAAACAGTTTCAATGATTATAGGAATCAGATTCTTAAGACATTGGATGTTTTGGGTTACCATACTCATATTCAACTATTGAATGCCTCTGATTATGGAGTTCCGCAATTAAGACCACGTGTGGTCATTGTTGGAATAAGAAAAAGTCTCAAGGATATCTTCCAATTTCCGGATAAAGAGGTAGATAGCTCTTTATCTGTAGGTAAATGTCTTTATGATTTAATGGGGCAAAAAGGATGGAATGGATTGGAGGAATGGAGTCTTGTTGCAAATAAGATAGCGCCTACACTTGTTGGAGGAAGCAAGAAGCACGGAGGACCTGATTTGGGACCAACAAGAGCTCGAGCAGCTTGGGCTGAACTTGGTATCGATGGAAAAGGTATTGCAAATGAGGCACCAGAAGAAAATTTTATAGGAATGCCACGGCTTACTCCACGAATGTTGGCACGTATACAGGGATTTCCTGATGAGTGGTATTTTGGAAAAAAGAAGACGGCAGCTTGTCGTATGATTGGCAATGCATTTCCTCCTCCCGTAGCAATGAAAGTAGGTTTACAAATAAAGAAAGTTTTGGATTATGAACGACAAAGTTCTTATAAGTACAGCGAGAATACAATATCACAACAAGTTAATAGCCAGTGGAGTGCTGACTATAGATAAACAAGGTATTCCTAGTAATGCAGACAAATCGTCCAAATTGTCAATAGAGATTGCTATAGGAATAGCAAGGCAATTATGGAGTTCAGTAAAAGAACAAGTAAAGGCTGTAGGTCAAATATCTGGTTCAAAATTCGAACAGATTAATATGGAATTCTTAGCGGATACTTTTCCAAAATTACAAGTTCTGCGTCCAGGTAAATGGAACGTGACGAAACTTGGAAACCGGAATTCAATTAAAACTAGCAGTTTTGCACAATACGAACATTTGGACTATCTAAGTCAACTGACGAAAAATGATTTGCGTCTTGCTGCAAGTATGGGAAACGATTATATGGTAGCACCGGATGTTGTCGTATATCGCGAAACAGAAACTGATGAAACCATCAATAGTGACCAAATGTTTATAGATGATTCCGTGTGTCATCTTGCAGACATTCGAAAAACCAATGGTGGTTTGCCTATTCTTCACGCTTCAGTTTCGGCCAAATGGACAATGCGTAGTGACCGTGCACAGAATAGTCGGACAGAAGCTTTGAATTTGATACGGAACAGAAAAGGGAGGGTTCCTCACATTGTTGTAGTAACTGGTGAGCCTATGCCTTCTCGGATAGCTTCATTAGCATTAGGTACAGGGGATATAGATTGCGTATATCATTTTGCTCTTTATGAATTAGTTGAAGCTGTAAAACAAATAGGTGCAGAAGATTCCATTGAATTACTGAATATTCTGATAGGAGGAAAACGTTTGAAGGATATCAGTGACTTGCCTTTAGATTTGGCTATATAATCTTGTCGCAAAATTAATGTAATAA
>CAZJFI010000278.1:0-2384 GCA_964545265.1 uncultured Phocaeicola sp. | reverse complement strand
TCGCCGATATCGATATAGGTCGTAACATTGGTGCTGCTCTTCAGATTGACCAAGCTAATGCCGATAAGAATATCGCACAAGCTAAGGCTGAAGAACGTCGTGCAATGGCTGTAGCCCTTGAACAAGAAATGAAGGCCAAAGCCGAAGAAGCACGTGCCAACGTGATTCAAGCCGAAGCCGAAGTGCCTAAGGCAATGGCCGAAGCTTTCCGTAGTGGTAACTTAGGAATCATGGATTACTACCGCATGAAGAATATCCAAGCGGATACGGATATGCGTGAAAGCATCGCACAACCGGATGCCGGTGCTGGTAATTTGGAAATCAAGTAAAAAATTTTACATAAACGCAGAGACGCAAAGACACAGAGATTCTTTTGATATTATACTTATAGACTCTGTGTCTCCGTGTTCTAAGCAAAAGGAATTTATGGAAAAGAAACATTTCGCCCCATCAGAGCTTATTATTAATGAAGACAGATCGGTCTTCCACCTACATATAAAAACTGGTCAACTGGCCTATAAGGTAATATTGGTGGGCGACCCCGGAAGAGTCGATTTGGTTGCTTCTTACTTCGATAGTAAAGAATGTGAAGGAAGTAATCGCGAATTCAAGTGGGTGACCGGTCAATATCAAGGCAAACGCATAACGGTACTTTCAACCGGTATAGGATGCGACAATATCGATATCGTCATGAATGAGCTCGATGCGTTGGTGAATGTGGATTTCCAAAAACGACAAGAGAAAGAAGAGCATCAGACTTTGGAAATTGTCCGTATCGGTACATGTGGGGGACTTCAACCTCATACACCGATCGGCACTTTCCTTTGCTCACAGAAGTCTATTGGTTTTGACGGGTTACTGAACTTTTATGCCGGACGAGATGAAGTGTGCGACCTTGCTTTTGAAATGTCATTCATACGTCACATGGGATGGATGGGCAACCAATGCCAACCCTATCCTTATGTGATTGATTGCGACAAGGAATTGATGGAACGTATTGCTCAAGACGATATGGTGAGAGGTGTTACTATTGCCGCAGGTGGATTCTACGGGCCACAAGGAAGAGTATTACGTTTACCGTTGGCCGATCCCCAACAGAATGAGAAGATAGAAAGTTTCCGTCATGGCAACCATTGTATCACTAACTACGAAATGGAAAGTTCTGCTTTAGCCGGACTTGCTAAGTTATTGGGACACAAAGCAACAACGGTATGTATGGTTATAGCCAATCGCTATGCTAAAGAAATGAATACCGCATATAAGAATACCATTGAGACATTGATTCAAAAAGTATTGGATAGAATATAACCTGTCATACTAAACGAAGTGATGGATCTGAAAACATCAACTATATGGAACAAAGTTTTAGAACAGACATCATAAACAAAGAAGAGAAATATCAACACTTCCTACCTGATTGGAAACTCCTTATTGACGGAGAAACGGATGAAATAGCCGTATTAGCCAATACATGTGCGGCACTTCGAGAAGCTTTCGGATTCTTTTGGATTGGCTTCTACCTTGTAAAGAACGAACAATTGGTATTGGGTCCTTTCCAAGGGGATGTAGCTTGTTATCGCATCCGCAAAGGTCGCGGAGTATGTGGTACCGCTTGGGCAGAAGCCCGTACGCAAGTAGTACCCGATGTAGAACAATTCCCTGGTCACATTGCTTGTAGCTCTCTTTCGAAGTCGGAAATTGTAGTTCCCCTCATGGTAAAGAATGAAGTGGTAGGTGTACTCGACATTGATAGCGACCAACTGAATACCTTCGATGAAACCGACCGTCGTTATTTGGAGGAATTAGTATCTGTTCTTTCTAAAGTTCTCTATGAAAATGATTAATCAAGATACCATATGCGCTATTGCGTCCGCTCAAGGTGGAGCCATTGGAGTAATCCGTGTTTCGGGACCTAAAGCCATCGAAATCACCTCAAGAATATTTACTCCACAAGGTTATCTGCCACTTGAAGAGCGAAAGGCACATACATTATCATTCGGAACCATCCGTTCCGCCGAAGGAGAAATCATCGACGAAGTCTTGGTATCAATATTCCGTTCGCCCCACTCCTATACCGGCGAAGATTCCACTGAAATATCCAGCCACGGTTCTTCATACATACTTCAACAAGTATTGAAATTGCTTATTGAAAACGGATGTAGATTGGCTAATCCCGGGGAATATACACAACGCGCCTTTCTGAATGGCAAGATGGACTTGAGCCAGGCCGAAGCCGTAGCCGATTTAATTGCATCTTCTTCAGCAGCTACCCATCGGATGGCCATAAACCAGATGCGTGGTGGATTCAGTAAAGAATTGTCCCTATTGCGCGACAAGTTATTGCATCTCACTTCCTTAATGGAACTCGAACTCGACTTCAGCGA
>CAZJFI010000277.1:0-2401 GCA_964545265.1 uncultured Phocaeicola sp. | reverse complement strand
CTTCGGCATATTCAATGTTCTTGATGACATTCTGCGGATTGGCCGAACTGAACAGGGTGGTGGCGATGCGCGGGTTGCTTACCGAATACTGGATGGCTAACTTTTCGATGGGGTAGTTCTTGGACAGACAGTGCTGTACGGCCTTCTGGCAGGCTTCGACCAACGGCTTGGGGGCCGGATGCCAGTCGGGTACTCCACGAAGAGAGAGCAAGCCCATGGACAAGGGGGAGGCGTTGATGATGCCTACACCTTTTTCTTCGAAGTAATCTAAATAATCGGCCAATTTGTCGTCGCACAGGCAGTAGTGGCAGAAATTCAATACCGACTCTACCGTTCCTGCCGGACAGTGCTCGATGACCCAATGCAGATTTTCCAACTGAAGGTCGGTAATGCCTACATGGCCCACCACACCTTTTTCGCGCAATGCAACCAGTGCCGGCAGGGTTTCGTTCACTACCTGATTGAGGTCGGCAAACTCCACATCGTGCACATTGATGAGGTCGATGTAGTCAATGTGCAGGCGTTCCATACTTTCGTAAACACTCTCGGTGGCACGTTGGGCCGAATAGTCCCAAGTGTTTACGCCGTCCTTTCCGTAACGGCCTACCTTGGTGGAGAGGATGTACTTGTCGCGGGGGATTTCCTTCAGTGCCTTGCCCAAAACGGTTTCGGCTTTGTAATGTCCGTAATAAGGCGACACATCGATAAAGTTCATGCCTCTTTCGATGGCCGTAAAGACCGCTTCAATGCCTTCGGTTTCGCGGATGCTGTGAAAGACCCCTCCTAAAGAAGAGGCTCCGAAACTGAGGTTGGATACTTTCAATCCTGTTTTCCCGATTTCATTATATTTCATCATACTAGATTTTATTAGGGGAATTAATATTCTTGTTGCTGCTTACGTTATGTCATCCTGAGCGTAGCGAAGGATCTGAAAACATAAACGTGGGTGTACACAGATCCTTCGTCACTTCGTTCCTCAGGATGACACGAAGTGGGCTTTAAAATGATACATTAATTATACAAATGAAAGATTCGTTTCATCATTTGCCATTTGTCTTCGGCCGTATCGCCTTCCTTGCATTGCTGGAAGATGGCCATATAGTCCTCCCATTCCTGTTGGCGTGGCAAGGTGGCCAACTTAGCCATGGCTGCATCCCAATCAAAGTCGACCGGAGTCTCTACAATCATAAACAGGCGGTTGCCGAAAATGTAGATTTCCATTTCGAGTATCCCTACCGACCGGATGCCTTCCAGTATCTCGGGCCAGGCCTCCGGTTGGCTATGTCTTTTCTTGTACTCTTCGATTAATGCTGAATCATTTTTCAGCTCCATGGTTCTGCAATATCTTCTTACAGCACCTTCGTAGGGTTTGGTTATATATCCTTTCATGACTTCTTGATGTTTATGATGCAAAAATAGGAATTGAATTTGATTTTGGTATAAATAAAACCGATTTAAAATAGGATAATATCGATTTGTCTTAAATCATCTCGTTGGGAGGTTAAAAGAATAAGCAATGTCAATATTCCATTATTCATTTGAAAGGTCTATATTTCTTGTCTACTGAAGCATTATTGTTAAATGTCTTAAACAAGGAGAAAATAGAACATTCCTATTCCTAAAAGGGTAATTTCTCTTTTTCCCCAATCTTTTACTTTTGCGCCAAAAAACAAGAATAGTTTAGAAATGAGAAAAGAAAAGAAGATGTGGATGCGGCTCATGGGAATGCTTGGCTGCACCTTGTGGTTGGCTTCGTGCCAGCAAGCACCTACCGGACCAATGGCTGGAGGTGGCAGTTATGAAACAATGAAAGTGGCGACTTCCGACAAGGAATTTACAACCACCTATTCGGCAGCTATCCGTGGCCGCTACGATGCCAGTATCGTGCCGCAAGTGTCGGGAACCATTCAGCGAGTCATGGTCAGCGAAGGACAGAAGGTAAAAAAGGGACAGTCGTTGTTCATCATCGATCAGGTGCCTTATCGTGCCGCCCTGAACACCGCCAACGCCAATGTGCAGGCAGCCAAGGCAGGTCTTGCTACCGCTCAGTTGAGCTACGACAGTGCCAAGGAACTTTTTGCACAGAAGGTCATCAGCGAACATCAGTTGAAGACCACCGAGAATGCGTTGCTTACCGCCAAGGCGCAAGTGGCACAAGCCGAAGCGCAGGAAGTGAATGCAAAGAACAACTTGGCCTATACCGAAGTGAAAAGCCCGAGCGACGGGGTGGTAGGTGCTATCCCAATGCGTGAAGGTACCTTGGTAAGCCCGTCGATGGGAGTGGCGTTGACCACCGTCAGCGACAACCGGGAAATGTATGTGTATTTCTCGATGACGGAAAACCAGTTGCTCTCCATGACCCGCCAATACGGTTCCATGGACGAAGCGTTGAAAGCCATGC
>CAZJFI010000276.1:0-2408 GCA_964545265.1 uncultured Phocaeicola sp. | reverse complement strand
CACGGGCAAACATACCCGGACGTACACGCTGGTTGGCATTGGCCAAAGTCACTTCCACCGGGAAAGTGTGTGTAGCCGCATCGATAGTCGGGTAAACCAAGCTAACCTTACCCTCAAATTCTTCATCACCATATACATCAAGCTTGATAGTAACCGGCATACCCTTGGTTACCTTCGGGAAGTTCGGTTCAGAAACATTGACCATCAGCTTGACCGGAGTTATTTGTTCAACCACCAGCACCGGCATGGCAGTAGAAGAATACAAATCACCGTTGTCGAAGTTACGGGCAGTTACCACACCGTTCAACGGGCTTACCAACTGAGTGTTTTCCAACAAATTTTCGTAAGAAGAACGACGAACGTCCAAATTTGTCTTGGCAGCATCCCATTCCGATTTGGAAGCACCGCCCACCTTATATAATTCGTCTACACGATTGAATTCCTTTTCCTGATTGTCCAACTGGAGCTTCAACTGAGTAAGGTTGGCAGCATCCATCTGCACCAATTTCTGACCCTTGCGTACATAGTCGCCTACTTCCACAAAAATCTGGCTGATACGTCCCGGAGCTGTAGGAGCAATGTTATTCTTTGCTTCTGCTTCAACAGTGGCGGTATATTCGCCAACTTGTTCTACATCGCGAGAGTTTACAGTTGCCAACTTAACGGTCGGTTTTTCGGATACAGCAGCATTTTCTGCTTCTTTCTTCTCACCGCCTGAACAGGCACCCAACATAGCAGCTACCAACACTGCTGCTATCTGAAAACTTTTCTTCATACTGTTAGTCTATTTAATCTGTTATTATTATTCTTTTGTTGTATTAATCACGTCTTCTACACCCATCACCAAATCCAAATCGGCCTTAGCTACCAAATAATCGTAGATAGACTGGTTGTAAGTGAGTTGGGCTTGAGTTAAAGCTACTTCCGAGCTGTTGAGTTCAAGAATAGTACCGCGACCTACTTCATAGCGTTTTTCGGCAATAGTACGTCCCTTTTCAGCTTGAAGCACGGCTTCCTTGTTGCTCACTACCTGTTCGGTGCTGGCAGCCATGTTATCCAAATAACTCTGTGCCTGCATCTTCAATTGGCGCTCGGTATTGATACGTGTCATATCCAATTGTTTCAGTTGCAACTTGGCTTGTTTTACCTGAGAGAAGTTACCACCTTTGAATAAAGGTATAGAGAGGCTCAAACCTACGGTAGAATATGGAGTCCATGTATAGTCGAACACTCTCCAGTTTTCGCTCATGCTGGTATACATGAATTGGAATGACAAAGCCAGATTCGGCATGAAGTTGGTATACTTCAACTTTAAATTGCGCTGAAGCATATCGTAGTTCATATCCAACTGACGGAGTGTAGTGTTACCACCCACGATATCAGCCGGTTGCGGTTGAGCCTGACGAGTGAACATGGCCATTTCATAATCCTTCAAGTTACCATCTACAATCACAGGAATGTTTGATTCCATACCAAGGAGCACCTTAAGTTGGAGCATGGCGAGGTTTACACCATTGCCGGCAGATACTACACTTGGTTTCAATGAGCGCATCTGTACATCGGCACTGATCTTGTCATATTCACTTACGCTACCTTGTTGGAACTTGGCATTCACTACATTGAAGTTGTCTTCGCTTTGCTTGTAGCTCTTCTGAAGCACTTCGTAGCTGTCCTGAGCCAACAACAACTGATAGAAAGCTTTGGTTACCTGATTTACCATATCGAGGCGAGAAGAACGAGCCTTTTCCATGGCAAGCTTCACATCGGTCTTGGTCAGTTTCATGCTTTGATACAAAGCCGGAGCAAATACCGGAAGGCTGGCTGTCACCCCACCACTCACATTATTCATGGTACCCACACGCATCACTTCTCCCATGATAGCAAACGACTGCTTTTCGATGGTGTGATTAAAGTTTCCTACCAAACTCACCTCGGGAATCAATCCCCAGATGACTTCACGGTTGGCTTCCTTCTTCAACTGAATTTCCTGATCAGCTACCTTGATAGTCGGATTTTCGCTCAACGCAATTTGAATCGCTTCCTGCAAAGAGATTCTCAGCGTATCCTGAGCTTGAGCGTTCATTGCTACAAAAGTAAGCAGCATGCACGCCAAAACGGGTTTCTTAAAGAATTTCATTTAACTTTTACCTATTTAATTGTTATTATTGTATCTAGTTACTTTCATGTTCTCTTTTCAATCGGACCAAAAAATCGTTCACAATCTTCAGTCCCTTTTCAGTAGAGATACCCCTCATGTGCATAAAAACCAGCGTTTCGAAAATTTCTTCCAACGGGCAGGCAGGCAACGACTTCAATAATCCGTCCATTTGTCCGCTTATCATTTCCTGCACAATACGATAATTCACATCTTCTCGAAAAATACCCTGCTCTACCCCTTTCTGATAAAA
>CAZJFI010000275.1:0-2428 GCA_964545265.1 uncultured Phocaeicola sp. | reverse complement strand
ACCAACCAAGGCTTTACAGCCAACAATACGATATCTGCACCAACAATTGCTTCTTCGTTATTGGTTGTTACATTTATAGCCGGATATTCGGCTTTCAGAGCGTCCAATGTAGCTTGGAACGGATCAGACACTGTAATATCTTCGGTTTTAATCAATGTACCTTTTGCCATACCACGAGCTATGGCACCACCCATATTACCTCCACCAATAATTGTTACTTTCATAATATTTATCCTTTCATTAGTTTAACATGACAAAGATAGGTAAATTCTTTATCTTTATTAGTATTATTCGATTACTTTCTTAAAACGGATCAGGAATTCATTGGCTTCGGCCATACTCAGACAAAGCGGCGGAAGCAGACGAATGACATTGGTACCACTTACACCGGTAAACACTTTCTGTTCAAAGAGCAAACGACGGCGAATATCCTTAATAGGCTCTTCAAATTCCATACCTATCATCAAACCTTCCCCACGCACTTCCTTTATTTGTGGGAATTTCTTCAATTCTTCCATCAAATAAGCACCTACATTAGCTGCATTTTCCACCAAAGCATCCTGCTTCATCACATCGAGAACAGCTATCGCAGCAACACAAGCCAAATGATTGCCACCGAAAGTAGTACCCAACTGGCCGTATACCGGAGCAAACTTAGGGCTAATCAGTACACCTCCCATCGGGAAGCCGTTAGCAATACCTTTTGCTACAGTAATCACATCGGGACGGATGCCTGTATATTGGTGCGCAAAGAACTTACCGCTACGACCATAACCACATTGTATTTCATCACAAATAAGTACGGTGTCATATTGGTCGCAAAGTTCGCGCAAGCCTTGCATGAACTCCGGAGTAACCAAACGGATGCCTCCTACTCCCTGAATGCATTCAATCATCACGGCACACACATCTCCTTTTTCCAGTTCTGCTTTCCAAGCCGGAAGGTCGTTCATCGGCATGTAAGTGACATGACCATTGGCATTGACCGGTGCAATGATCTTTGGATTATGAGTTGCCTCGACCGCCAAAGAAGTACGTCCGTGGAAAGCCTTTTCCTGAACCAACACACGGGTACGTCCATTGTAGAAGGAAGCAAGCTTCAGCGCATTTTCATTGGCTTCCGCACCACTGTTTATCAAGAAAAGCTGATAATCGTCGTATCCGGATAGTTCACCCAACCGGTCAGCCACTTCCTGTTGCAGCTTGTTGATGACCGAATTCGAATAGAATCCCAATTGCGCCACTTGATTGGCAATCATTTCCACATAGTGAGGATGAGCATGACCAATGGAAATCACAGCATGACCTCCATACAGATCCAGGTATTCCTGTCCTTTATCATCCCACACGTGGCATCCTTTTCCTTTGACAATGTTTATATCGAACAAAGGATATACATCGTATAATTTCATATAATCGTACTAATTAAAATGCACTTGGCTTCAAGCGCAAACCTACTGTTTCTTCCAAGTTGAACATCAAGTTCATGTTATGAACCGCTTGTCCGCTGGCACCCTTCAACAAGTTATCGATACAGGAAATAACGAGCAACTTATCCCCATGCTTTTCCAAATGAATCAGGCACTTATTGGTGTTTACCACTTGCTTCAAGTCGAGGTTCTTTTCCACAATGTGAACAAACGAGTCCTTGGCATAATACTCTTTATACATTCTCACCAATTCCGAAAGTTCCACCTTACTCTTCACCACCAAAGTTGCAAAGATACCTCTCGGGAAATCGCCACGATAAGGGATGAAGTCTATTTCGGCATTGAAACTGTTCTGTAATTGCTTGAGCGATTGCTTGATTTCGGGCACATGCTGATGGCTGAACGGCTTATAAATGCTCAAGTTGTTGTTACGCCAACTGAAGTGACTGGTAGCACCCGGTTTTACTCCGGCTCCCGTACTACCCGTAATGGCGTTCACCATCACATCGTCGTTCAGCATCAAGTTCTTGGCAAGTGGGAGCAATCCCAATTGGATACAAGTAGCGAAACAACCCGGATTGGCCACATGCTTGCTATGACAGATGGTACGACGGTTCAGTTCCGGCAAACCGTATACAAAGTCATGGTCATCGGCCTTGATACGATAATCCATGCTGAGGTCGATAATCTTCAAGTCTTCGGGTACGTTATGGCTTTCCATAAATTTCTTGGTATCGCCATGTGCTGTACAGAAGAACAGTACATCGATTTCGTCCAACGGAAGTTCATCGGTAAACACCAAATCGGCTTCACCATAGAGACCTTCGTGAACGTCTGTAATCTTGTTACCGGCGTTACTGCTACTGTTGACAAATTTTATCTCTACTTCAGGATGGTTGATAAGCAGACGAATCAATTCGCCTGCCGTATAACCTGCCCCACCGATAATTCCTGCTTTTATCATATTAAATATTTTCTTTTTCGTCCTTATGATTAGC
>CAZJFI010000274.1:0-2434 GCA_964545265.1 uncultured Phocaeicola sp. | reverse complement strand
AAGAAGATGATACAGAGTATATGGCAGCAAATGGTGCAGAACCAGGTGATGTGAAGTTTGCCAACATTGATGGTAGCGAAGATGGAAAGATTACTGCTGCTGACCGTACTATCTTAGGTTATACCAAGGAAAATTTCCGTATGAGCTTGAGTAATACTTTGAAATACAAAGATTTTGAACTGTATGTGTTGTTTACCGGAATTTTCGGTGGTAATGGTTATGGACGTTCAGTGAATTTGTATGCATATCGTACAGCTTCTGATGTACAAGGTGACAATAATTTGAATCATGGTTGGTGGACACCGGAAAACAAGAGTAATGAATATCCACGTGTAAATTATACAGATGGTCGATATACTCCAGTTCAGGGATATGGTTTTGTTCGTTTGCAAGACTTGAGTTTGTCGTATACTTTCCGTCAGCCATGGGTGAAGAAACTTAATATTGAAAATATGAAAGTTTATATGGCTTGCAAGAATCTCTTTACCCTTACAGGATGGGATGGTGGAGATCCTGAAGTTAGACAAACTTTGGGTACAGGTTATAGCTATGGTTACCCATTGTCAAGAACAGTATCTTTCGGCTTGAATCTTACATTCTAATTCTTAATTTATACAAATGAAAATGATGAAAACAAAAAAATATATAGTAATGGCCGCAGCGGCTGCTATGTTCAGTATGTCTGCTTGCGATGACGGTGATTTTTTGACAGAAGATCCGAGAACCATTTATACAACGGAAAATTCTTATGAAACCGTTGACCAGGTGAAAGCCAGCATCACTAATATGTATGTACATATCCGTTACTGGTATCAAATTAACTTGTTTATGAAAGGTGCCGGTTCTGATGTGTTGGATACTCCATATTTCCGTTGTACAGGAAATGGGCATTGCAATTTTGCTAGTTGGTCAAGTTCTTCAAATTATTCTAACCAAATTTATAATGCTTTGTATCAGTTGGTTAATTATGCCAATCAAACATTGGATGGTTATAATAAAGAGGGATTGGCTTGGGAAAATGATGAACAGAAACAAGAAGCATTTGGTGAAATTATGTTCTTCCGTGGCTATGGTTACTTGACTTTGGCAGAGTTGTTTGGTGGC
Source organism: uncultured Phocaeicola sp. (assembly GCA_964545265.1). GTDB lineage: Bacteria > Bacteroidota > Bacteroidia > Bacteroidales > Bacteroidaceae > Phocaeicola. Next base: position 1,330 of record CAZJFI010000274.1, on the reverse strand, counting down.
GTACCTTTGGTAGATAGTTTTAATCAGACTTTGAAATTAGATTTTGTCCGTGCAACACGTGAAGAAACATATAATTTTGCAATTAAGGATTTGGAGGCTGCTGTAGCGGCATTGCCCAATTATCCTTCTGAAGCAGGACGTATAGCTAAGGGTGCAGCTTATCATTTTTTGTCTGAGGCTTATTTGGCTTTAGCTATTGAAAAGGGAAATGACAAGACTGCTTTGACAAGTGCTATAGATTATGCAGACAAGGCTATTGCATTACATCCGCTGATGACACAACGTTTCGGATCAAGAAGTGTATCGGGAGCAGCATTGAATGGCATTGATTCTTATTATGAAGATGGTAATGTGTTCTTCGATTTGTTCCAGCGTGGAAACTATGATTATAGTGAAGGTAATACAGAAGCATTATGGACTTTGCAGAATGATTATACTGTATATCATGAATTCGGTGGAAATAATTATGTCGGTACTCCACGTGATATGTCTGCAGTGTTGCGTGATGTTATTTGGGCTGAACCTTATCGTGAAGAAGGAGCTGCAGCTGGTCCATGGGCTGGTGGTATTGATAATGTTGAATATCCCGGCGGTAACGTATGTGCTTATGTAGGTGGACGTGGTGTTGCAAACTATGCTCCAACTAATTATGTTATCAATGAGGTTTGGGATGGTGAATTAGCGGATGATATGCGTAATGCTTCTTGTAATATCCGTCGTTACTTTGTGTGTATGGATCAGAATCATAGTATGTATGGAAAACCTGTTCCATACGAAATGCTGGATTATACTACTCAGAAAATTACTGAATTTTTCCCGATTTGGACTAAATTGGCTCCTGTAGATGACTGGGGCTATGAAGATTTGGCCGATGGTGGTAACCGTTCTAATATGTATTGTGACCAATATGCATGTCGTTCGGCTGAAACAATCTTGTTACGTGCAGAAGCCAATCTTCGTGCAGGTGATAAAGGAGCAGCAGCTAATGATGTAAATATGTTAAGAAATCGTGCCGAATGTTCTAAATTGGCTACAGCAGATGATATGACAATTCAGTATATATTGGATGAACGTGTACGTGAATTGTTTGGTGAAGAAAGACGTTGGGTTACATTGCTTCGTATGGGTGCTGATGGTATTAATAGCATTAACGAACATGCTATGTACATTGCGGATCAGCCGTTCTGGGGCGGTTTCTTTAGTGCTTCTAAGGCCAAGATTTCTTCATGGACGCTTTTCCCAATACCACAAACTGTAATTGATACAAATACAGGTGCTGTAATTGAACAGAACCCAGGATGGTAAATAGATTATAAGGTGAAAGATTAAA
>CAZJFI010000273.1:0-2442 GCA_964545265.1 uncultured Phocaeicola sp. | reverse complement strand
TGAAGTTGGACGACCAGAACAAGGTCTTTCCGCCTTCGGTACAAAGTTTCTTCACTTCTTCACCATGTTCTTCCAACCAACCGGTGCTTCCCGACACCAGTTTCACTCCGGCTGCAAACGCTTTCATATAGTTATTGTAAGCCACCATGGGGTTGGTAAACTCAATGGCTACATCGGCACTCTTGAACGCTTCCGATTCAAAGTCCTGTTGATTGTCAATATCGATAATGCTTACTATCTCATGTCCACGGGCTACGGCAATCTTTTCGATTTCCTTACCCATCTTTCCGTATCCGATTAATGCTATTTTCATTGTCTTGTAAATATTTGGGTACAAAGATAGCGTTTTTCATTTTAAACTCTTATTTTTGTCGAACATTTACACGAAGTTAACAAAATGGAACAACTATTACATTATGTGTGGAAACACAAAATTCTGCCACTAAAAGAGCTGAAAACATCGACAGGACAACTGGTCGAGATTATTGATGCCGGTTTGAGCAATCCCCATGCAGGTCCCGACTTCTTCAATGCCAAAATCAAGTTGGATGGTGTACTATGGGTGGGCAATGTAGAGATTCACCATCAATCGTCCGATTGGTACAGACACGGCCACGATGCCGACCGTGCTTACGATTCGGTTATTCTGCATGTAGCCTCTTCTATCGATACCGAGGTAGTAAGAAGCAATGGTCTGCCTGTTCCCCAACTTCAATTGGAGTGTCCCGAATCCCTCAAGCAAAACTACAAGGAGTTGCTGGCTACCGACAGTTATCCCCCTTGCTATCGGGTGATTCCCTCACTCCCTTCGTTTACCGTCCATTCATGGATGTCGGCCTTGCAAGTAGAACGTTTAGAGCAAAAATCCACCCAACTTAGCGAACGGCTCAAGCTATGCAACAACCATTGGGAAGATGCATTCTTCATCACCCTGGCTCGTAACTTCGGCTTTGGTGTGAATGGTGAGGCTTTTGAACATTGGGCCAAACGAGTCCCATTGCGGGCGGTAGACAAACATCGTGACAACCTCTTTCAAGTAGAAGCCTTGTTCTTTGGTCAAGCGGGTATCTTGCAAGATGCTGATGGCGATGACTATTACCTGAAACTAAAGAAAGAATACGAATACTTGTCCCATAAGTTCTCGCTCACCCCCATGGATGTAAGCCTTTGGCGCTTCCTTCGTCTCCGTCCCGGCAACTTCCCCCATATACGCATCGCCCAACTGGCCTGCCTCTACCATAGGGAATACGGATTGCTATCCAAGCTGATGGAAAAGGAAACACTGAAAGAAGTGCGCGACCTTCTTCGGGGTGGTGCCTCGGAGTATTGGCTCACCCACTATTCGTTCGGAGCCTCCTCCCCTTCTACGCCCAAAACACTCAGCGATGCTTCCATCGATTTGCTTATCATCAATACGGTGGCTACCTTCCTCTATGCCTATGGCATGCATAAGGGAAACGAAGCCCTTTGTCAACGAGCCACCAACTTCCTGGAAGAGTTGAAACCCGAAAACAACTACATCATCCGCCTATGGGAACAATGCGGATTGAAAGCCGCCCATGCTGGTGATAGTCAGGCACTCATCCAACTCAAGAAAGAGTATTGTGACAAAAAGAAATGCCTGTATTGCCGCTTCGGGTATGAGTATTTGAAGAAAAAATAATTTTTCCTAAATACTTTTTTTGATTATTTGATTATTTAATTTTTGCTGGTATACTTTTCAAATATGATAGTGCCCTTTTATGTTTTCATGCATTTTATCAGCACTTTTCGTTCATCGGCCAAGGTAGTAGCAAACAGATAGACTTCGCCACCTTCCTTTAATTTAAAGCGTTTACGAAGTTCGGCCACGGAAGAAGGGAAATTGCGGATGGTCAGATTGGCCTTATCGATGTCTTTTAATAAAGCCTTTTGTTCCTTCTTGCCAAATCCGCCTATGGCCTCTACCTTGAACTTTCGTCCGGGGAAATGAGGTATGTATTCAGGGGATGTATACAGATGACTACTGATGTGCAGCTTTTTTACGGGATACATTTGTGTCAATATCCGATAGGCTCCTGCTTTTAATAGGGAGGAGTTAGGTTCATAGAGGTAGTTCTCCACTTCATGGGCCAATGGACAATCGGCTTCCTTTTCTTGTTCCTGCGTGAAAGAGAAAGACTGAGACTCACCCGTTGGAAGAATATGCTCGCAATGGATGGAAACACTTGATGAGGCAGCTTCGTTCCGAAGCACTAACAGCAATTCCTTACATTCATTATGGACGGACACAATGTGTATTTGGTGGATATGTTTCAAGGTTTTTAAAGCCAAAGACAAGTCGAGCATGGGCGATAGTTTGACAAGCACGGTCTTTGCTTTTTCCAATAACAAATCTTCCAATACGCTCACATCGGGTTCACAATCGGCTATGGCTACTGTTTTTCCTCCCTGTCCATCGCG
>CAZJFI010000272.1:0-2443 GCA_964545265.1 uncultured Phocaeicola sp. | reverse complement strand
TCAGGAAGCTACGGGTTTCAGCTTGCTTAGGTGTATTCAGCAATTCAGCCACAGTTGTGAAGCCTGTAAAAAAGGCCGTATTGCCATCAATGGTGCACAAGTAATGCCATCACGCATGGTTAAGCCGGGCGACATAGTCGAAGTACGCAAACCACCCATCACCTACTCCTTCAAGGTACTACAAGCCATCGAGAAACGTGTGGGTGCCAAACTGGTTCCCGAGATGATGGAGAACGTCACTCCAAAGGAACAATACGAGTTGCTGGAAATGAACCGCATCAGCGGTTTTGTGGACAGAGCCAGAGGTACCGGACGACCGACCAAGAAAGACCGTCGAAGCATGGAAGAGTTCATCACTCCCGAATATTTTCCAGAAGATGATGACTTTGATTTCGACTTCGACTTTGAAGAGGAAGATTGACATAAAACAAGTTACATCAACTTTCCATAATGTATTGTCATTCTGAGCAAAGCGAAGAATCTGTATACATACATTTAATGATTACAGATTCTTCACTTCGCTCTGAATGACAACATTTTTACAGATATTTCTTGATTTCTTCAATCATCTGTTGATACTCTTCGTCTGTCAGGTATACCTTTCCGGGATTCATTTGGAATGTACCGCCATAGTCGGGACCATCCACATACTTGGGCGCCAAATGAAAATGGAGGTGCGAAAGCTTGTCGCTATAGGCACCGTAGTTTATCTTTTCAGGATGAAATGCCTGATCCATCGCCTTGGTAACACGAACCACATCGGCCATAAAGGCATTGCGTTCCTCGTCACTCAATTCAAACAAATCGTTCACATGATCCTTATATGCCACCAAACAACGGCCGTGATAAGTCTGTTCCTTGAACAAGAATACGCGTGAAACACTCAGTTGGGCAATTTCAATCATCAAGTTATGCAATGTCTCATTGTTCTGACAATACAGACATTCGGCAGGATTACTTCTCATATTTTACTATTTATAAATTACTATATCATTTGCTCTTGTTTGTCCATTCTATTTTCTCTCCCCGCTTGATGCGCTCATAAAGTTCTGCTGTAGCGGTAAACATGGCATCGCCACTGGAGTTGAGTGCAGTCTCTACCGAATCCTGTACCACACCGATGATAAAGCCTACCGCCACTACCTGCATGGCAATATCATTACTGATACCGAAGAGCGAGCAAGCCATAGGGATGAGCAGCAACGAACCGCCTGCTACACCCGATGCACCACAAGCTCCCAAGGTAGCAATGATACTAAGCAACAAAGCACTCAAAAAGGAGATTTCGATACCTAATGTATTGCAAGTAGCCAAAGTCATTACCGTGATGGTAATGGCTGCCCCGTTCATATTAATGGTACTACCCAATGGTATACTTACTGAATAGAAGTCTTCATCCAGTCCCATACGTTTGCAAAGTGCCATATTCACCGGAATGTTGGCTGCCGATGAGCGGGTGAAGAAGGCGCTGACAGCACTCTCCCTCAAACATCTCCACACCAACGGATAGGGGTTGCAACGGAGCATACAGCCTATGATGAACGGATTGAGCACCAATGATACGGTAAGCATACAACCCACAAGCAGCAACAAAAGCTTTCCATAAGTAGTAAAGATTTCAAGACCACTTTGCGATACGGTAGTATAAACCAAACCCATAATACCGAATGGAGCGCATTGGATAACCCAGGCCACCACCTTCGATACAGCCTCTGCCCATTGGTGCAGGCTACCGATGGTTTCCTTGCTTGCCACCAACTTCAGAGCCAAACCGATAACCACAGCCCAGAACAAGATACTCAGGTAATTGGCATTGGCAATGGCAGTAACGGGATTGCTCATCACCTGACCGACAATGTTACGGAACACATCACCCAATGCACCCGGTGCAGTTCCCGAAGCCCCTTGCACATCGGCCAGCACAATGGTCGTAGGAAAAATGAAACTACACAATACCGCTGCCACAGCTGCCAAAAGCGTAGTAGACATATAGAGTGTTATCACCAAACGGAAACGGCTTCCCAATCCGCTGCGTGCCGTTGCCACCGATGAAGCCACCAACACAGCTACCAATATAGGAGCAATCCCCTTGAGAGCACCAACAAATAAGTCGCCCAGCATGGAGATGCCACTATAACCCGGCATTGTTAGAGCCAGTACAGAACCTATAATTATACCACTCAGGATGCGCAGCATAAGATTGGTCTGCTGCCATGCCTGAAAGATGGATTTGAGTGTTTTCATCTACTTATTTCTTACTTTCTGAAAGGAGCCTTCACCACTTTGGCTTTCAGCTTGCGACCGCGTACATCAATAAAGATTTCTGAATCGAGAGCCGAATAAGCCTTGGCCACATAACCCATACCTATACCAATCTTACGGGTAGGTGACATGGTACCACTGGTTACTTCACCGATTTCTTCACCTTCGGCATTCACCAACT
>CAZJFI010000271.1:0-2447 GCA_964545265.1 uncultured Phocaeicola sp. | reverse complement strand
ATAATTAACCGGTGAGACACACTGTAAAAAATGTAGTGGTTATGGATGTAAAATATAAAGCGGAGCTTGAGTATGAGAATGAACAAGCGAACATTCTGGTGAAAAAAGAGCTGGCGATTGGTGGAATACGTGGTGCAGATAAGGCTGTTGCGGACTTGATTGCTTGCGAGAATTGTATGAAGGTTAACGTTAAGGTCAGCATGTGGGACAACAGGACGGAGGAATGGTATGTGTGCAGCGAAAAGATTCATTATAATCCAAACTATTTTGGACGTGAATACATGCTTCTGTGTGATGGGGGACACGAATCTACCTTGACTCATACATGGTGCGAAGCGATTGTGATTCATTTGAAGAGCAAGATAATATTTCAGATAAATGACATAAGAACAAAGTTCGCTGACGAAATTTTGGAAAGCAAAGGGTCTTTGTTTTTCAAATTCAAATATACCGACGATTATGGTAAAGTGTACAGATTCATATCGTATTGCGGCTTGATGGACTTGGAATGCACGGATGAACGGAAGGAGGAGATCAGGAAAAATATTCTGATACCCGGTGCGAAATGGTTCTGTGAACATTTCCGTGAAAAGTTTAGAGTGGAGAGAGAAGAAGATGAATACTCGAAGATGTACAAACGTCGTGAAGAATTAAACATAAATGATTGGTGAAAGGTGAGACACGCCGTAAAAACTGTAGATTATTATTATGAATACACAGGAGAAGGTAAAACTTCTCGGATCAGGACGAGGTGAAGAGGTGTATGGAGTGACTATTAAGAATCGAATGTATTAACTAAAAAATTTGGAGGAAAAATTATGAACTTTTTTGAAGAACTGGTATTGTATTGTGTAGTAGTGGGTGTGGCGTCGGCAGTAGCGTCGGTTGTTATAGGCCGCTACAAGGTGAAGGCGGCAAGGGAACTGAAGGCTTGCACGGAGATACCTTCGTACGACGATGCGGAGAAATCGTTGGGTAAAATGGCCGGCGCCATCTGCCGGAGAATGTACGAATTAGGATTCCCGCCCATCCATACGGATGAAAAGCATGAGTTCACTATGCTGTGCACCTTTGGGGTGCGAGCCGACGAAAGTCTGAAAAGATTTGTCCGCATGGCGCACGCCACAGGCTTTGAACTCGTGCTCCGTCCACGAAAGGAAGGACGGCCCGGTGGTGGTGTGGAAGAAGACGGCGAGGTGATATCGTCTTCGCGTCCCACAGACTATGCTTAAAAACATAGTGAAGGCAGTGAAAGTTTCCGGCCATTCCCTTGCATGGGAACAGGAAACTTCCTATCTTTGTCGCAAAGAAAAATAACATATTGATAGCAGGTTGCACCGGCCAAGAATAGAGCAATGATAAACGGGCCGCGAGGGTGCAGCTGAAGGCTTGCAGAACGGCGGCACATACTTCATGGAAGGAGTATGTGCTGCCGTTTCGTATATATTAATCTATAAATATCCCAAAGAAAAGGAGAATAAAATATGCGTTGGACAAAAGCAGAACCCCTGGAAGGAGTGAAATGTATCGTAAGAACCGATACGCAAAGACTGTTCCCCGCCATCTACGAGAACGGCACATGGTGGCACAGTGAATCTGAATTCGAAATAAGGAATGTATGTGCGTGGGTGCTATACCCCGACCGCCATTCGGAGCACGAACTGCTTAACGAAGATGTGCCCGACAGTGTGATACTGAAGTACGTAGTAAAGGAGGCCAAGAAAGAGCAGGAGAAACTGAAGCAGCTCCGCAAGTTGAATCAGGAGCTGGTCAAGACTGCAGCCACCCTTCAGAAACAGAACCAATCCCTGTCGGCTCAGCTGGAGGAATTGAAGAAGCAACAGAAAGGCTACAAGCGGTTGAAACAGATAGAAGCTACCATGCACAGGGTGTACCAAATCCTTGACAACCCCAAGCTATGGGAAAAGGAGAGTGATACCGAACCAAACGAGGCGGAGGTTGTTGAGTAAAAAAGATATTGAAATATGGAAACATTAGCAAAAAGAATCAAAGATTTACCCAGTGGCACGAAGCTGTACTCGCCGTGCTACGGAGAAGTGAGGTTTGGATATGTCACTGAAGCTGATGTCATTATATGCTATGATAGCGCAGATAACGTTGCCAGCTTTCACCCGAACGGCAGCATACACAACTACGGCGAATGTATGTTATTCCCTTCCAAGGAACACTGTGATTGGGACAAATTCCTTTCCGTCTGTAACAAGTTCGATATGCGTAGCTTGCAACCGTTTGATAAGGTATTGGTAAGGGATGGTAATATAGAAGCATGGAGAGCTGACTTTTTTAGTTTTTATGAAATCGGCTCAGAAGTGTTTGACTGTGTAGCTGAATATTGGTATCAGTGTATTCCCTATAACGATGAGACCAAGCATCTGCTTGGCACTACCGAGCGAGCACCGGAGTATTATATTACTTGGGAAGAATAG
>CAZJFI010000270.1:0-2449 GCA_964545265.1 uncultured Phocaeicola sp. | reverse complement strand
AAAATGATAAAGAGGTATATAAATCCATTTGAAATATGTAAATTCGCACATTAATATAAAAAGATATACTTTATGAAGGTACAAGTAATCAACAAATCAAAGCACCCGTTGCCTAAATATGAAACCGAACAGTCGGCAGGAATGGATATCCGTGCCAATTTGAATGAACCCATTGTGCTGAAACCTTTGCAACGTTGCTTGGTTCCAACGGGCTTATACATTGCTCTTCCCAAAGGATTCGAAGCTCAAATTCGTCCGCGTAGTGGCTTGGCTATCAAGAAAGGAATTGGTGTATTGAACTCACCGGGTACGATTGATGCTGACTATCGTGGAGAAATTTGTATCATTTTGGTGAATCTTTCTTCTGAGGATTTTGTTGTAGAAGATGGTGAGCGTGTAGCTCAAATGGTCATTGCCCGTCACGAGCAGGCCGAATGGCATGAAGTGGAAGAACTCGATGAAACGGATCGTGGAGCCGGTGGCTTTGGACATACTGGGAAAAAATAAACGAATGAACAATAGACGAATCATTAAACTCGGTTGTTGGGCAATGTGCCTACTTATGGTAGGAATGCTCTTTTCCTGTGGTAGCTTGCGCAAAAGTTCTTCTTCAGGACGTGGAGACTTCTCAGGAAAGGACCCGTTGACTTATGAAGAGCGTCGTAAGTTTGATTACTTCTTTTTGGAAGCGGTACGTTTAAAAGAAAAGGGCGATTTGGATGCTGCTTTTGAAATGTATAGCCATTGCTTACAGATTCATCCGACAAGTGCGGTTACTTTGTTTGAATTGGCTAAGTTCTATATGTTTCTTGGGCAACAACAAAAAGGAGAAAAAGCATTGGCCGATGCCGTTTCGCTTGCTCCCGAGAATTATTGGTATAAAGAAACGTTAGCTGCTTATTATCAGAATAAGGGTGAGAACGAAAAGGCTATATCTGTAGTCGAGGATATGGCAACACAATTTCCGTCACGTCTTGAACCTTTGGTGGCGTTGGTCGATTTGTATACACGTACCAAAAACTATGAACAAGTTATCCATTCATTGAATCGTCTGGAAACACTTGATGGTAAGTCCGAGCAAATCAGTATGGAGAAATTCCGAATGTATCTGGCTATGGATAACCGTGAACAAGCTTTTCTTGAAATAGAAAATTTGGCGAAAGAATATCCTTACGATATGCGTTATCTCACTATCTTAGGTGATGTTTATATGGAAAACGGGAAACCAGATGAGGCTTATGTTACTTATCAGAAGGTGTTGAAGGAAGAACCCGAATATGCTCCGGCTATGCTTTCCATGGCCTCTTATTATGAAAAACAAGGTCAGGATAGTCTTTACAAAACGCAACTGAACTCTGTTTTGCTGAATGAGAAGATAGAAAGTAATACGAAGATGAATTTGATGCGCCAACTCATCATTCGTTCCGAACAGACCGATAAGGACAGTACACAGATTATCGGGTTGTTCAATGCTATGCTCGAACAAGAACAAGAAAATGCCGATATTGCCATGTTGGCTGCTCAATATCTGCTTTCTAAAAAAATGGAGAAGGAAGCAAAGCCTGTTTTGAATAAGGTATTGGAACTTGACCCTGAAAACAAGCCCGCTTATTTACAGTTGCTAAGCTTTGCTATTAACAAGCAGGATATGGACGAAGTAATTGCGGTCTGTACGCCTGCTGTTGAATATATGCCCGATGCTTTGGAATTCTATTATTATTTGGGTATTGGTCATTATCAGAAAGAACAGAAAGACGAAGCGCTCGAAGTGTTCAAGAAGGGAGTGCGACAAGTGACTCCGCAAAGCGACAAGGCGATGGTGTCTGATTTCTATTCTATTATGGGCGATTTATATCATTTGAAGAAGATGAATGCTGAAGCTTATGCAGCATACGATTCGGCATTGGTTTATAAGGATGATAATATTGGTGCATTGAATAATTATGCCTACTATCTGTCTTTGGAAAAGAAGGATTTGGATAAGGCTGAAGAAATGAGTTACCGTACAGTAAAGGCGGAACCCAATAATGCCACTTATTTGGATACATACGCTTGGATTCTGTTTGAAAAAGGTAAATATACAGAAGCCCGTATTTACATTGATCAGGCTATTCAGCAAGGTACGGACAAAAGTTCGGTTGTGGTGGAACATTGCGGTGACATTTATTATCATTGTGGCGAGAAGGATAAAGCGCTTGAGTTTTGGAAAGAAGCTGAAAAGTTGGCGACCGAAGCCACCGAGGAAGAAGACAAACGTGAAGCAAAAGAAATACAATTGCTGAAGAAGAAGATTCGGAACAAAAAATATTATGTGGAGTAACTCCTCCGTTCATGTCATTCTGAACGAAGTGAAGAATCTGAATACATAATGATTGAAAGAACATGTATATGATGAAGAAAATACAACAATATGTTTGCCTGGCTATTCTGATAGGATGCTTGGCTTCGT
>CAZJFI010000269.1:0-2456 GCA_964545265.1 uncultured Phocaeicola sp. | reverse complement strand
TTTCTTATTCCCATTCGATGGTTGAAGATGGCTTCGGTGACATATCGTAGCATACGCGGTTTACATTGGGAACTTCCTTCAAGATGCGGTCGGTAATCTTCATCAAGATGGGCCATTCTATCTGTTCGATGGTAGCGGTCATGGCATCGATGGTGTTCACCGCACGGATGATGACGGGCCAATCGTATGAACGGGCATTGTTACGTACACCTACACTCTTGAAGTCGGGTACTACAGTAAAGTATTGCCATACTTTCTTGTCGAGGCCGGCAATGGCAAATTCTTCGCGGAGGATAGCATCGGCTTCACGAAGCGCTTCGAGACGGTCGCGAGTAATGGCACCCAAACAACGTACACCCAATCCTGGGCCTGGGAATGGTTGGCGGTAAACCATTTCGTAGGGTAAACCGAGCTCTACACCACATGCACGAACTTCGTCTTTGAACAATTGCTTCAACGGTTCTACCAATTCGAATTGGAGGTCTTCGGGCAGACCACCTACATTGTGATGGCTCTTTACCATTTTGGCTGTCTTGGTACCTGATTCTACGATATCCGGATAGATAGTTCCCTGGCCGAGGTAATCGATACCGTCGAGCTTGCGGGCTTCTTCTTCGAATACGCGGATAAATTCACCACCGATAATCTTACGTTTCTGTTCAGGATCGGCAACACCTTCGAGCAAACCGAGGAAGCGGTCTGTTGCATCCACGTAGATCAAGTTAGCGCTAAGCTGGTTGCGGAACACTTCGATTACGTTTTCGGATTCACCCTTACGCATCAAACCGTGGTTTACATGCACGCAAACCAGATTGTCGCCGATAGCTTTCAAAAGGAGAGCAGCTACTACAGAACTGTCTACACCACCCGAGAGGGCAAGAAGAACTTTCTTGTCGCCTACTTGTTGACGGATGAGTTCCACTTGGTCGGCCACAAAGTTCTTCATGTTCCAGTTGGCTTCGGCCTTGCAAGTGTCGAATACAAATCCCTTTACGGCTTCCTTGATGGCTTCTTCGTCGTTGGCAAATTCAGCAAGTTTCACTTCGCACTTGGCCTTGTCGTGGCCGGCAGCAATAATTGGGAATCCGGCTTCATAAATTTCAGGGAGTACATCGATGGCTACTCCGTCGATTACATGGTTAGGACCACCGTTGATGATAATACCTTTCACGTTAGGCAATGCCTTCAGTTCGGCTGCTGTGATATCGTGCGGGTAGATTTCGCTGTATACACCCAGTGCACGGATGGCTCTGGCAACCACGGTATTTTCGTGACTACCCAAGTCGAGGATTACAATCATGTCTTGCTTCATAATTCTTATCTTTTAAAAAGTTTTATACCTATTTTATATATACATAAAAAACATGCGGCATCCTGTTTCCGTGGGATGCCGCATGGTTATTATGTACTATATTTTTCAAACATTTTCTTATCTGCTTTTGTTTCGGCTGCAAAGATAATTATTTTTTTGATTGCTCCTTCAATAAATCGCGAATTTCTGTCAATAAAATTTCTTCTTTGCTTGGAGCTGGAGGAGGAGCCGGTGCTGCGGGTGCTTCTACTTTCTTTTTTTCGCTCATTTTTTTGATGAGGCTAATGAACAAGAAGATGGAGAAGGCGATGATAAGGAAATCGAATGTTTGCTGCAAGAAGTTACCATAATTTAATGTTACGGCCGGAACCGCAGCTTGAACCACTTCGCCTGCTTCATTGAGCTTTTCGGGGATGGCATTTTTCATCACTAACTTTAAATCGGTGAAATTTACACCGCCTACCAACAGCCCGATGGGAGGCATGATGACATCGTTTACCATAGAAGTGACAATTTTCCCAAACGCACCACCGATGATAACACCGACGGCCATATCAACTACGTTTCCCTTCATAGCGAACGCTTTGAAGTCCTGTAAAAAAGTACTTTTTCCCATTTTTTTTTATTTTAATATGAATTTTTGTGCGAATATAAAAACAAATTCTTATTTTTGCACCGCATTTCGGAAATAATTTGCTGAAAATGTATAAATATTCTGATTTGAGTATTTAAAGCTATATTATAAAACCTTTAAAATTAAACAAAATGATTAAAGTAGGTATTAATGGTTTCGGTCGTATCGGCCGTTTCGTATTCCGCGCTGCTCAGACTCGCGATGACATTCAAATTGTAGGTATCAACGACTTGTGTCCGGTAGATTACTTGGCATACATGTTGAAATATGACACTATGCACGGACAGTTCGAAGGAACTATCGAAGCTGATGTTGAAAACAGCAAGTTGATCGTTAACGGTAAGGCTATCCGCGTAACAGCTGAAAGAAATCCGGCTGATTTGAAGTGGAACGAAATCGAAGCTGAATACGTAGTTGAATCAACAGGTTTGTTCTTGTCACAAGATAAGGCTCAAGCTCACATCGAAGCTGGTGCTAAGTATGTAGTTATGTCTGCTCCTTCTAAGGACG
>CAZJFI010000268.1:0-2456 GCA_964545265.1 uncultured Phocaeicola sp. | reverse complement strand
ATTGGAGTCGGGCAAGCGTTATTGGCTCTCGAAAGAGGAGGAACTGGAAATTCAGAAGCATAATCGTGCTTTTTATCGCCATTCTCCGGAAGAAGAGGCTTTCTATAAGGTTTTTGCCTTACCTGAAGAGGGAGAACCTTGTGTGTATTTGACAGCTACAGACATTTTCAATCAGCTTCAAAAGCGTTTCCCTAAGGTAATGCAGGGAGTAAAGCCTCAGCGTATGGGAAATGTGCTGACCAAGGCAGGAGCCAAGAAGGTACACACCCGAGAAGGTAATGTCTATCTTGTGAAACCTGTGAAACTTGGTGAAACCGCTCAAGCTTCACGCGGAGGAGGTGAAAATCAAGTACTTATGAGTGCGTGAAACTTGTGAAGGCTGTTTGCATACATTAATCGAGTGGGCGCGCATAAGCACACCCACTCGATTAATCATTATATTTATCTATTAAAGTTCAGTTTTCCATAATCCGTGTAGGTTGCAATATTCGTATACGGCAATGGGTTTTTCTGTACAAACACAAATTACTGCTTCGGGTTTGTCTTTCAAGTTGACGCGAATGCCTCCGTTTTCTGTTTCTACATAGATAAAGGCAATGTGGTGTTCCGGTGTCATGGGATGTGCTACACTACCTACTTCTACCTTGATACGGCAGTCATCCAGTCGGGTTACTACCGGTACATGCTTTTCGTTGCTGGCATCTACGGTATTGGGAATAAGTTCCTGCATGTTTTCACCGCAGCATACTACCGGAACTTTACTGTCCACTACTTTTTCTATCACGTTACCACAATGGTTACATCTGTAAAACTTTGTTGCCATAATCTTCTGTTTTTTAAGTTAGTTATTGTTTCTTTTTCTGTTGCAAATATAACAGCTATAACAACACTCGCCAACAGATTGTTTCTATGGAGTGATAGATGTTTTTTAGTCTATCGTTACTTTTCCTGTCTTTACATCGTAATAAGCGTCAAGAAAAATGTGTATCTTTGTGACGTAACATAATTTTAAAATATGAAAAACATCGTTTTAAGTGTGCTGACTCTATGTTTTGGCACTTGTATCCTAATGAGTTGTTCTTCGGACAAACCAGCCGAAGAAGATGTGTTTTATAAAGGTGCCGACATCAGTTGGGTAACCGAAATGGAGTCGAAAGGCCATAAGTTCTACAATGCCGAAGGCGAAGAGCGCGAATGTACAGCTTTGATGAAAGAGTATGGCATGAATGCCGTACGTCTCCGTGTGTGGGTAAATCCTGTGAAGCATGGCAATTGGTGCAACAAGGAAGATATGTTGGTAAAGGCACTTCGTGCCAAGGAATTGGGAATGGAGGTGATGGTGAACTTCCATTACAGCGACTGGTGGGCCGATCCTGCCAAGCAAAACATTCCTGAGGCATGGAGCGGACATACTTACGAAGAAATGAAGCAGGATGTAGCCAATCATACTCGCGAAGTGTTACAATACCTGAAAGACAATGGAGTTACCCCCAAATGGGTACAGGTGGGTAATGAAACATCCAACGGATTCCTATGGAGTGTAAAGCGTAATGAAAGAGGATGGGAGATAAAGGACGAAGAAGGACGTACTACCATCACCGAATCAATGGGACATGCCCAGAACAACCCCGAACAATATGCAGGCCTCTTTGCTGCCGGATATGATGCGGTGAAGGAAATATTCCCCGAAGCCATCGCCATGGTGCATCTGGACAATGGCTTTGATGAAAACCTGTACAATTGGAACCTCGATATTCTGAAGAACAATGGTGCCAAGTTCGATATGATTGGTATGTCGCTCTATCCTTTCTGGGCCATGGATGCCGGTCATCGCGATGATGCCGAAACCACCATTACCGATTGTATTGCCAACATCAAGAAGGTGAGCGAAAAGTATGGTTGCGATGTAATGATAGTAGAAACAGGTATGGAAGCCTTGAAACCCGAAGAAGGATATGCCCAACTGAGCCGCATTATCCGTGAATGTAAGGAAAATACCAACGGACGTTGTAAGGGTGTATTCTATTGGGAACCGGAGTGCAAGCCCAGCCAATATAAACTTGGTGCCTTTACAGAAGATGGAAAGCCAACAAAGATAATGGATGCATTTTTAGAATGATATTTTTCTTCCTATAAATGGGGATGAAATATAACCTGCATTACTTTTCCATGTGTCATTCTGAGGAATAAAATGACGAAGAATCTGAAGACATATACGTTGATGTACACAGATCCTTCGTCATTTTATTCCTCAGGATGACACGATGATTCCTAAGTTCTTAAATCTTATTATTCAGCAGCAGTAGCCAAAGGAGAAGGAGTATTATAAGTACGTGCGGCCAATTCCTTGTCGAGCATATACATGCCATACTTATTGTCTTCTACGGCTTCTACGGCAGCAATCATATCGCGTGCCGATTCTTCTTCTTCCACTTGTTCGTCGATGAACCAAACCA
>CAZJFI010000267.1:0-2458 GCA_964545265.1 uncultured Phocaeicola sp. | reverse complement strand
TGACGGGCCAAATATATCGTTATCATGCAAGTCTTATTCTTAAATTCAAGACACAAAATTAACCGTTTTCGTGAAATGATGCACGGATTTATTGCATAGAATGAAAAATTATCCTACTTTTGTTTCAATGAAATAAAAACAATGTGTATAAACTTTAATGAATAAAGATATGACAGACGTTAAGACTTGCCTCAACGAGGCTCAGGACAAGATGGATATGGCTACCATGTATTTGGAAGAATCATTGGCACATATCCGTGCAGGTAAGGCCGACACCCGTTTGCTGGACGGTATCCGTGTAGATTCTTACGGCAGCATGGTGCCCATCAACAATGTGGCTTCAGTGACTACTCCCGATGCACGCAGCATCGCCATCAAGCCTTGGGACAAGAGCATGTTCCGTGTCATTGAAAAGGCTATCATCGACTCCAGCCTTGGCATTATGCCGGAAAATAACGGTGAAATCATCCGTATCGGTATTCCTCCGTTGACCGAAGAACGTCGTAAGCAATTGGCCAAGCAATGTAAGAGTGAAGCAGAAAACGCTAAGGTAAGCGTACGCAATGCTCGTCGTGACGGTGTAGACAAACTGAAAAAAGCCGTAAAGGATGGTCTGCCTGAAGACGAACAAAAGAATGGTGAAGAAAAGCTCCAGAAGTTGCACGACAAGTATATCAAGACTATTGAAGACTTGTTTGCTGCCAAGGAAAAAGAAATTATGACCGTATAACAGAAGGGCGTGCGCGGATTAGTTATCAAGAATACAGGCAGTTGGTATCAGGTAAAGACCGACGACGGGCAATTGGTGGATTGTAAAATCAAAGGCAATTTCCGTCTGAAAGGTATCCGTAGTACCAATCCTATTGCGGTAGGCGATTATGTGCAGATTATCGTGAACAACGAAGGGACTGCCTTTATCAGTGAGATAGAAGACCGCAAGAACTACATCATCCGTCGCGCTTCCAATCTGTCCAAACAATCGCATATACTGGCCGCTAACCTCGACCAGTGTATGCTGATTATTACCATCAACTATCCCGAAACATCCACTATCTTCATCGACCGTTTCTTGGCTACAGCCGAAGCCTACCGGGTACCGGTCAAACTCATCTTCAACAAAACCGACCGATACAATGAAGATGAAACGCGCTACATGGATGCCTTGATCAATCTCTATACATACATCGGTTATCCTTGCTTCAAGGTATCAGCCCTAAATGAAACGGGTATCGACGAAGTGAAGAAAGACCTGGAGGGTAAAGTTACCCTGTTATCGGGCAACTCGGGTGTAGGCAAATCGACCCTCATCAATGCTATCCTTCCCGACTTTGAGGTGAAGACCGGAGATATATCCGACTATCACAACAAAGGGATGCACACCACCACTTTTTCTGAAATGTTCCCCTTACCCAATGGAGGTTATCTGATTGACACCCCAGGCATCAAAGGATTCGGGACATTCGATATGGAAGAAGAAGAGGTAAGCCACTACTTCAAAGAAATATTTGAATATTCCGCACATTGCAAATACGGGAATTGCACCCATCGGCACGAACCGGGATGTGCCGTTCGCAAGGCTGTAGAAGAACATCTTATCAGCGAATCCCGATATATATCTTATCTGAATATGCTGGAAGACAAGGATGAAGGAAAATATCGGTCGGCCTACTAAGTGAAATGAAAAAAAATAACCTGCATCAGTTGTGTCATCCTTCGCTTCGATCAGGATGACACGACTAAACTGATGCAGGTTATTTTTTTAATTTATATATTTACTTGCAACTGCAACGAGGTTTCAATTGCTTGAAGAAGTCATTACCCTTATCATCTACCAAGATAAATGCAGGGAAGTCTTCCACTTCAATCTTCCAAATAGCTTCCATTCCAAGTTCCGGATATTCCACACATTCAATGCTCTTGATGTTGTTCTGAGCAAGGATAGCTGCAGGACCACCGATAGAACCGAGATAGAAACCGCCATGCTTCTGACATGCATCGGTTACTTGCTGGCTACGGTTACCCTTTGCCAACATAATCATGCTACCACCGTGGCTTTGGAACAAGTCAACGTAAGAGTCCATACGTCCGGCTGTAGTCGGTCCCATAGAACCACAAGCCATACCGGCAGGAGTCTTGGCCGGACCTGCATAGTAGATAGGATGATCCTTGATGTATTGCGGCAAGTCTTCACCATTGTCAATGCGTTCTTTCAGCTTGGCATGAGCAATATCACGACCTACAATGATAGTACCGTTCAATGACAAACGGGTAGCTACCGGATACTTGGTCAGTTCCTTCAAGATATCGGCCATCGGTTGGTTGAGGTTAATCTTCACGGCATCACCTTCGCCAGCTTCACGAAGCTCTACCGGAATCAATTCGCCCGGTTTGTCGTCCATCTTTTCAATCCAGATACCGTCCTTATTGATTTTACACTTGATGTTGCGGTCGGCCGAGC
>CAZJFI010000266.1:0-2463 GCA_964545265.1 uncultured Phocaeicola sp. | reverse complement strand
TCAGGATGACAGGAGCCATTCAGGATGACAGAAAGTCATATCCTTCAAGGACTGAACACTAATATTTGAACAAATCCCTTATCAATTGGCACTTTTTTTGTAATTTTGCACCCAAAACAATAAATAAGATGAAAAGACTGGTTAATTTGATGTTGGGCGGTGCATTGGCTATGAGCCTGATGACATCTTGCTCGGAAGAAAAGAAGGGCTACAAACTCGAAGGAGAAGTAGCTGGTGTTCAAGAAGGTATGGTTTACCTCAAGAAGAGTGTAGAAAAGAATTATGTATTGGTAGACTCGGCTCAGATTACTAATGGAGCATTCAAGTTCGAAGGTTGTGTAGACGAGCCTATGGCGTATGGAATCAGTACACAAAAGGATGCCCGTCGCCCGCAAGTGTTCTTTCTGGATAACGAATCGGTTACTCTAAAACTGAACGAAGACGAAAATACATTGGATGTAATCGGTTCTCCTATCAACGACCTCTACAAACAAAACGTATCCAAGCTTCGTAACAAGGATTTCAGCATCGATAGCCTGATTATGGCTCATCCGGCTTCGGCTGTACCTGCATATTTCCTGGCCAACAATCTTTCTTACCAGTTTGACTTGAACCAGTTGAAGGAATTGCGTGCCAAGTTCGATGCTTCGTTGGATGGTTCGGCCTACATCAACCAGCTCGAAGGCATCATGGCTCGTCTGGAAAAGGTGCAGGTAGGTGCCATTGCCCCCGATTTCACCTTGCCCGATACAGAAGGTAATCCCGTGAGCCTCTCTTCTTTCCGTGGCAAATATGTATTGGTGGATTTCTGGGCTGCCTGGTGTCCCGATTGTCGCAAGGAAAACCCCAACATCGTGAAGGCTTGGAACCAATATAAAGACAAGAACTTCACCGTATTGGGTGTGTCGCTCGATAGAACTAAGGAAGCTTGGTTGGCTGCTATCGAAAAGGATAACCTCACCTGGACACATGTTTCCGATTTGAAGGATTGGAATTCGGATGTAGCTGTACTCTATGCCATTCGTTGGGTACCCACCAGCTTCCTGCTTAATCCTGAAGGCGAAATTTTGGCCGTAGGTTTGGAAGGTGAAGATTTGCTGAATAAATTGGAAGAAGTATTGAAATAACATAAGAGTGATGAAAAGAATTACATTGACGTTTTTATCTGTGCTGATGGCCTTGAGTGGCATGGCGCAGATACAATTGGGTAAGGATATGAGCCTGAAGATTTATGGTCATGTCCGTACCGATTTCTTTTACAATAGTCGTGACAATGTCCAGTCGGTCGACGGGCTGTTCTATTCATACCCCAAAGATGAGGTACTCGATGCCAATGGTAACGATATCAATGGCTCGGACAATAGCAACATGTACACCGTGTATTCGCGCATGGGCTTTGATTTTGCCGGCCCTATGATTGGCAAGGCCAAGACCTCGGCCAAGATTGAGTTCGACTTCCGTGGTAATGGTAATGACAATCTTTCGGCCCTCCGTTTGCGTCATGCCTATTTCCATTTCGATTGGGGCAAGGACAAGGTACTGGTCGGTCAGACATCGCATCCGTTCTTTGGCGAGGTTTCTCCTCAAATTCTGAACTTGAATACCGGTTCTCCTTTCCAACCATTCGGTCGCGCACCCCAAATCCGTTATCGTCATAACAATGGCGATTTCCAGTTCCAGCTGGCTGCTGTATGGCAATCGCAATTCAAGTCGCATGGCCCTACGGCCGATGATGGTACCGGCAAGGGCAATGCACGCAACCAGTATCCGCACAAGAATTCGAACATCCCCGAACTGGCCATGAATTTGGATTACAAGGCCAACGGATGGATTCTTGGGGTAGGGGTGGATTTGCTCTCCATAGCACCACGTACCAAGGCCATTGGTGGCGATGGAAGTACATTCAAGGTAGACGAACGCGTCACCACACTTTCTTACGAAGCACATATCAAGTATCAGAAAGATTTGTGGATGGTTGCCGCCAAGAGCACTTTGGGCGCTAACTTTACCCACACTTCCATGTTGGGCGGTTATGCGGTGAAATCGCACGATGCCAAGACAGGCAAGCGCGAGTATACTCCTTTCCGTAATTCAAGCAACTGGATTAACATTGTGTATGGCAAGAAGTGGAAACCGGGTATCTTCATCGGCTACATCAAGAACTTGGGTACTGCCGACGATATGGAAATGGACGAAAACAAGGCCATCTATGGCACCGGAACCGACATCGACCAATTGCTGAGCGGTACCTTCGAACTGACCTACAATGTGCCTCATTGGAAGATTGGTGCCGAATATAACTATACATCGGCATGGTATGGCACTAATCAGAAAAACGGTAAGGTAACCGATACTCACTCAGTAGCGAATAACCGTTTGGTGTTGAGTGCCACTTATTCGTTTTAAATAAAGAGAATACATTTAGTGTCATCCTGAACGAAGTGAAGGATCTGATTACATCAA
>CAZJFI010000265.1:0-2479 GCA_964545265.1 uncultured Phocaeicola sp. | reverse complement strand
CATCTTTCGGATTGTACTCCAGTAGTCGGTGAATGGTTTTTGCTTCCATACCTGTGGCTTCGCTCATTCGTTTGGAAGCTCTTCCAGTAGGAGCTGCAAGGAGAATCCTCAGTCCCATACTCTTTAATGCTGCTATGATACCCTGGGTGGTTGTAGTCTTACCTGTGCCAGGACCACCTGTCAACACCATGACTTTGGATTCAACGGCTTGTTTGATGGCCTGAATTTGTATCTCGTCATATTCAATGCCTGTAGATTTGGAAATCTCCTGAATATTGAATGATTTGGTAAAGAGGTTGGCCGAACAGTTTTCGAGCAATGCAAGGAGTCTGTTTACGGTTCCTAGTTCTGCATAATAAAATGGTGGCAGATAGATAGCTTCTCCGTCCATTTTTAGTTCTTCTGCCTGAACCATTTCTGCCATCGCATTGCGGATAGGTTCTTCATCGGCTTGAAGAAGTTCTTTCGCTGAATTTATCAGCTGCTCTTCTTCTGCATATACATGACCTTCGTCTGCCAGTTCGCTTAAGGTGTAGTTGATGCCGCTCTTGCATCTTCTTGGGTCGTTGTTCTCATAGCCCATCTTATTGGCTATTACGTCTGCTGTCTTGAAACCGATACCCCAGATGTCATCAGCCAATCTGTATGGATTTCCTTTAACGGCATCGATGCTGTCCTTTCCATACTGACGATAAATCTTGGCAGCATAGGCTGTACTGACTCCATAGCCTTGTAGGAACAGCATCACGTTCTTGATGTCTTTCTGCTTCTCCCAACTCTCCTGAATCTTTTCCACTCTCTTCTTTCCGATGCCTGGAACTTCATAGAGCCTGTTGATGTCAGTTTCGATGATGTCGATGGTGTCCAACCCGAATTTTGATACGATGAGTTGGGCGAACTTGGGTCCGATACCTTTCACAAGTCCACTACCCAGGTATTTCTCAATACCATATATAGTGGCAGGCATGACTTCTTCCCAAGTCTCTGCAACGAACTGATTTCCGTATCGTTTGTCAACTTTCCATTCGCCCTCGCATAGAAGAACGCTTCCTACGGGAACCTCCAATAGATTGCCCACAAGAGTAACGAGGTCAGAGTAATCCTTTACTTTGACTTTCATTACTGAATACCCGTTTTCGGGATTCTGGTATGTTATACGTTCTACTACACAACGAAGTTTCTGCATATTCTGTAATGCGTTTCTCACAAAATGATTACAAAGATACTCAATAATATAGGATATAGATGTCCATTATTTCAATTGTTTGCCATCTGCAAACGCATTACCAACACGTTCACCCATTACCAAATAACCATGATGAACAGGTTCATAGGTGATGAGCTGCATCTTTTCTACATCAGGCTTACCATCCTCGGCCAGATAGCTCTCATCGACAAGGATATTGACGATTTCGGCAATGATGTTATAGCCATCTTCCGTTTCGTCAATCTTGCGGAGAATGCGGCATTCCAAGGTCATTGGGAAGTCAGTGAATACAGGAGCATTCACGTTCTCAGCCTTGATTGCAGTCCAACCTGTCTTCTGCATCTTCTGAGGGTCGTTCTTTGCACTCACGATGCCAACGAAGTCAGAAGCCACCATTGTTTCTTTTGTGGCAAAAGCAACGGTAAACTCATTGCATCGTGCAAGGTTCTCAGTTGTAGCGTGCGAACCCATGCAGATCGTGATTTCCTTACTGTCCCATTGTCCACCCCATGCTGCGTTCATAGCATTGGGAGTTCCGTCACTATTGTATGTACCGATAATAAGTACCGGTTGTGGGAGTACCCACGGTTTCTGTCCAAAACTTTTCATAGGAAAATACTTATTTATTGTTCGTTATTTCTTTCGCCATTCGCTGTCCTGCTTCATATGCCTTTTGCAAGTCCTCTTCCCAATGGGCATCACGCCATGCGTGTTTTGCTTCTTCAGAGAAACCGCCCAATTCGTAGCGGTCATAGTGAGCTACCTGATAAGTGTTGTAGGCAACGATGCGTTGTGGTTCTCCAAGGGCTGTCGTGATGCACCATTGCATTGAACCAAAGCTGTTACTGTTGTTTCGGTCTGGTGTTCCGTTCATCGTTTCAACCAACACCACAGGCATACGCTTTGGTGCAGTAAGGCTGTAATCGTTGTACGAAAGCCATGGGAATGCCAAACGCTCCAAAAAACTTCGCATCTGTCCCGTTACCTCACCGAAGTAGATAGGCGAGCCGAGTACAAGACCATCAGCTTGCGTTATTTCTTCTAAAAGAGGGGTTAACCCATCTTTGAAGCGACAAATGTTTGATGCCTTGTCCTTGACCTTACAAGCCATACACGACATACATCCTTTGTAATCGAGGTCATATAGTCGCACTACTTTTGCTTCAATCTCTTCGCTTACGGATTTTGCACCTTCAGCAAATCTTTGTAGCAGTTGGGCGGTATTCATATTCTTTCTTGGACCGCCATCGATGATGATTATCTTTTTCATAG
>CAZJFI010000264.1:0-2484 GCA_964545265.1 uncultured Phocaeicola sp. | reverse complement strand
ATTAGCAATATGTCATCCTGAACGTAGTGAAGGATCTGAAAACATACACGTGGTTGGAAACAGATTCTTCACTTCGTTCAGAATGACACAAAGAAACAAATATGCTAAAAACATCAATCATACATAAACAACTTCACTTCAAGCAGCCGGCAGGAACCTCGAGAGGCATCTATTTTTATCGTAATATTTGGTATATTATCATTACAGATACGAGCAATCCAAATCATTACGGAGTAGGCGAATGTGCCCCTCTACCCGACTTAAGTTGCGATGCCCTGCCCCATTATGAAGATGTTTTAAAGGAGGCATGTCAAGCATTCGAAGCCAAGGGATGCATTGACCATGAAGCTTTACGCCCCTATCCTTCCATTCTTTTCGGATTGGAAACTGCTTTAGCCCACTACCGGGCACAAAACCTGCAATTGTGGCATACCCCATTCAGCGAGGGAAAGGAAGGTATCCCCATCAACGGACTGATATGGATGGGAAATTTCGATGAAATGTACCGTCGCATCGAAGAGAAAATGCAACAGGGATTCCGATGTATCAAGCTGAAAATCGGCGCAATAGAATTTGAACGCGAATTGGAATTATTGGCACATATCCGCCAACATTTTACTCCCGAGCAAATAGAATTAAGAGTAGATGCCAACGGAGCTTTCACCCCATCAGAAGCTCCCGATAAATTGAAGCGTTTGGCCGAATTCCGGTTGCACTCCATCGAGCAACCCATCCGAGCCGGACAATGGAAAGAAATGGCACAACTTTGCGCCAACACGCCTCTCCCCATCGCCCTCGACGAAGAACTGATTGGTGTAAACGAAAGCAACCGCAAAGCGGCTCTACTTGATACTATCCGTCCGCAATACATTATCTTGAAACCTTCGCTTCATGGAGGAATCAGCGGTGCAGAAGAATGGATCAGTTTGGCTAAGGAAAGAGGAATCGGTTGGTGGGTTACCTCGGCTTTGGAATCAAACATCGGGCTCAATGCCATTGCCCAATGGACAGCCACTTTACAACCCACTCTTCCACAAGGACTTGGCACGGGAATGCTATTTACAGACAATATCGACCTGCCCCTCCGCATCGAAGGTGAT
The DNA here is from genome assembly GCA_964545265.1 of uncultured Phocaeicola sp. Classification (GTDB taxonomy): domain Bacteria; phylum Bacteroidota; class Bacteroidia; order Bacteroidales; family Bacteroidaceae; genus Phocaeicola. The sequence goes on along the minus strand of CAZJFI010000264.1, from coordinate 1,384 downwards.
TGTTTGTGGTATCGGCCCGAAATGGAAACGGGCAATATATTAGAATGGTTAAATCAATAGCATCGTGACCCAAAAAGAATTCCTACAAGACCTTGAAGCATTCCTCGAAGAATGGAACAACGATTCGCCTACCCTCGAAGTACATACTTCGGGCTCTACCGGTGCACCTAAAGCCTTGCAAGTGGAGAAGAAACGCATGATAGCCAGCGCCCGACAAACTTGTCGCTTCTTAGGTTTGAAGGAGGGTGATACTGCCCTGCTCTGCATGCCACTTCAATACATAGCCGGAAAGATGGTGGTAGTTCGTTCACTCATTGCAGGATTAGAATTGATACCTGTAGCTCCTTGCGGACACCCATTGGCAACTCTGAATCAGGCACCACACTTTGCAGCCATGACTCCCATGCAGGTATACAATTCCTTACAATCAAAATCAGAAAAAGATTTACTTAAAGGTATCAGTCAGCTGATTATAGGTGGCGGTGCGATTGACACTACACTTGCCCATGAATTGAAGAATTTCCCCCACCATGTATGGAGTACTTACGGCATGACGGAAACCCTTTCGCACATCGCCCTCCGTCGGCTGAACGGCTCCGAAGCATCCGATTGGTATACTCCTTTCGAAGGAGTACAAATCCGTTTGAGTGATGAAGGCACCTTGGCGATTCATGCACCCGAAGTGTGTCCCGACGAACTAATAACAAACGACCTGGCCGAAATTAATGCAACCGGACAATTCCGCATCTTGGGACGCAAAGACAATACCATCAATAGTGGAGGTGTAAAAATTCAAATAGAACAGTTGGAGGAGAAATTAAAGACGGTTCTTAATATACCTTTCCAAATCACATCGGCACCCGACAAGAAATTTGGCGAAGTGGTAGTATTGCTCTACGAAGGTACAGACGAGGCCGACATCCCTTCCATTTGCCAACAGACATTGCCTCCCTACCGGGTACCCAAACATTATCTGTCGGTAGATAAGCTACCCACAACAGGTACCGGCAAGCCGGATAGAGCCTCTGCCAAACGGATTTGCCAAACATGGGTTAAACAAGAATAAAGCAATGTATTTAGAAATATTTTAACTTTACACACCAATAAGCCCACTTTCAAAGTAACAAACCAAAATCAGTAGAAAAGACAAAAATCTTACGGCTTACAGCTGACAGTTAGATTTATGGATACCCCCGAATTTAGTAGATTAAACTTTTACTATATATAATATATAATATATATTATATATAGTAAATTTAATTTTTGAAGTATGCTATTGCATTTTAATTTAACTGTCAGCTGTCAGCTGTAAGACGAAGAAAAATTTTCTAAAAATAATTCCCGAAATACTTGACAACCGCTATACCAATGTTGTATCTTTGTT
>CAZJFI010000263.1:0-2494 GCA_964545265.1 uncultured Phocaeicola sp. | reverse complement strand
TACGTTCGTTGAACATAGCCTTTACCTTACCATAAGAAGTACCTGCCAATACAATGTCACCTACACGGAGAGTACCGTTAGAAACCAATACGGTAGCTACATAACCACGTCCCTTGTCAAGTGAAGATTCAATGATAGAACCGGTAGCCTTACGGTTAGGATTAGCCTTCAATTCCAACATTTCAGCTTCGAGCAATACCTTTTCCAACAAATCGCTCACGCCCAAACCTTTCTTGGCCGAGATGTCCTGCGACTGATACTTGCCACCCCATTCTTCTACCAGGAAGTTCATAGCAGCCAGTTCTTCCTTAATCTTATCCGGATTAGCGGCAGGCTTGTCAATCTTGTTGATGGCAAACACAATAGGTACACCGGCAGCCATGGCATGGTTGATGGCTTCCTTGGTTTGAGGCATCACATTGTCGTCGGCCGCTACAATGATGATAACGATATCGGTTACCTTCGCACCACGTGCACGCATCGCTGTAAACGCTTCGTGACCCGGAGTATCGAGGAAAGTAATGCGGCGTCCGTCTTCCAACTTCACATTGTAAGCACCAATATGCTGGGTAATACCACCCGCTTCACCGGCAATTACATTCGCCTTACGGATATGGTCAAGCAACGAAGTCTTACCATGGTCAACGTGTCCCATTACGGTAACAATCGGTGCACGTGGTTCCAATTCGTCTTCCGTATCTTCTTCTTCGGTGATGGCTTGCGAAACTTCAGCACTTACATATTCAGTCTTGTAACCAAATTCTTCGGCAACCAAGTTAATGGTTTCGGCATCCAAACGTTGGTTGATAGATACCATCATACCGATGCTCATACAAGTACCGATAACCTGTGTTACAGGGATGTCCATCATGTTGGCCAACTCGTTTGCAGTTACGAACTCGGTCAACTTCAGAATCTTGCTTTCTTCCTGTTCCAATTCTTCCTGCTCCATCATACGGTCGCGTACATTATCACGCTTTTCCTTACGATATTTAGCAGCCTTGTTCTTGGTCTTGTTGGTCAAACGGGCCAATGTTTCCTTAACCTGCTTAGCTACATCTTCATCGCTCACTTCCACCTTTGGAGCCGGCTTCTTGAAACGATCCTTGTTAGGCTTAGCCTGGTCTTTGCCCTTTCCACCTTGTTTAGCGTTATCTTTTCCGTCACGACGCTGGTTACCACCATTCTGGTTACCCGGAGCATTGATGTCCACTCGTTCCTTACCGATGCGGTTGCGTTTCTTCTTCTTTCCGCCTTCCTCATCGTTGGCCTTTCCGCCCTTATCATCACTCTTACGGATTTCCTTGATAATGGCGTCCTTCATCTGCTTCCGTTGTTCCTGACGTTGTCTTTCCTTTTCGTCTCTCTCCTTCCGCTTTTCCTCTTTCGATTTCTTCTTCGGACGGGTAGACTGATTCAATGCGGCCAAGTCTATCTGACCCACTACATTAATCTTTGACTTGAACTCGGTAGGACGAATCTTGAACACACCGTCGTCAACCGGTTCTTTTTCCACCTTCACTTCCTCAACCTTCGGAGCTTCCACCGGCTTCACAGGTTCAGGTTGTGCCACTTCCACCGGCTTCACAGGTTCCGGAGTCTTTTCTTCCACCACTACAGGTTTGGGTTCCTCTACCTTCGCTGGGGCTTCCACCTTGGGTGCCACCGGCTTTTTATTCAAATTGTCCAAATCCACCTTACCTACGGGTTTGAACTTAGGGAGTGCATCTTCGGGCACCACAACCTTTATCACCTCTTCCTTCTTGGGTTCTTCAAAACCTTCAATAGAAACAGAAGCCTTATTGCGTTCCTTATGCTGTCTTTCTAAGATGAACTTATCCGATTCTTTCTTCAAGTTCTTATCGGTGCTGAACTCTTTCACGAGCACAGCATATTGTTCTTCGGTAATCTTCGTATTAGGACTTGCTTCAATGGTATACCCCTTCTTCTGCAAGAATTCGACTACCGTCGTTATCCCTACATTTAAATCTCTTGTAACTTTGTTCAGTCTAATCGTCATACTAATGATTTATTCTTCAAACTCTGCTCTTAAAATACTCAACACTTCGTCTACAGTGTCTTCTTCCAAGTCGGCCTTTTCAATCAGCATATCACGCGGAGCATTCAACACGGCCTTTGCTGTATCCAATCCGACAGCCTTAATAGCATCGATAACCCATTCATCAATTTCATCAGCGAACTCTTCCAGATAGATGTCTTCATCGGTTGCATTTTCATCCAATTCACGGTATACATCGATGGTATACTCTGTCAGCATACTGGCCAACTTGATGTTCATACCACCCTTACCGATAGCCAATGACACTTCTTCCGGCTTCAAGTACACTTCTGCCTTCTTTTCTTCTTCGTGCAAGATGATGCTCGATACACGGGCCGGGCTCAACGCACGCTGAACGAACAACTGGATGTTTGATGTATAATTGATGACATCGATATTTTCGTTACGCAATTCGCGTACAATTCCATGAATACG
>CAZJFI010000262.1:0-2496 GCA_964545265.1 uncultured Phocaeicola sp. | reverse complement strand
ATCGGAGCCTTGATTGGTTTCCTATGGTACAATGCCTTCCCTGCCCAAGTATTCATGGGTGATACCGGTAGTTTGACCATTGGAGGTATCATTGCTGTATTTTCCATCATTATCCACAAGGAATTACTGATACCTATACTTTGCGGTATATTCTTGGTAGAAAACTTGTCGGTTATTCTTCAAGTCAAATATTTCCAATCAGGGAAAAAGAAAGGAAAGAAGCAACGCATATTCAAGCGTACTCCTATCCACGACCATTTCCGAGTAACCATGGCACAATTGGATCCGGAGTGTTCCTACATGTTTACCAAACCTACCAATGTATATCATGAATCCAAGATAACCGTTCGTTTCTGGATCATCACGATTATATTGGCAGCTATAACCATCATTACATTAAAAATTAGATAACGAAACAAAACACATATGGCTAAGAGAGTTGTCATATTAGGAGCAGGTGAAAGCGGTGCAGGTGCAGCCGTTTTAGCCAAGAAGCAAGGATTTGATACGTTTGTATCCGACATGTCTGCCATTAAAGACAAATATAAATCCATGCTCGACGAGCGTGGCATTGAATGGGAAGAAGGCAAGCATACAGAAGAATTGATTCTGAATGCAGATGAAATTATCAAGAGTCCCGGTATCCCCAATGATGCACCACTGATTGTAAAGCTGAAAGAACAAGGTAAGCCTATCATTTCGGAAATCGAATTTGCCGGGCGCTATACCAAAGCTAAAATGATTTGTATCACAGGTAGTAATGGAAAGACTACTACTACCTCGCTGATTTATCATATATTCAAGAAAGCCGGGTTAAACGTAGGTTTAGCTGGCAATATTGGACAAAGTTTGGCTTATCAAGTAGCAGAATGCAACTATGACTATTATGTTATAGAGTTAAGCAGTTTCCAATTGGACAATATGTACAAGTTTCATGCCAACATTGCGGTGTTGATGAACATCACTCCCGACCATTTGGATCGCTACGACCACGACATGCAGAATTATGTGGATGCCAAGTTCCGCATCATCCAAAACCAGACAGACGACGATGCCTTTGTCTTCTGGAATGATGACCCTATCATTCAAAAGGAATTACATAAATACGGCATTCACGGACACTACTATCCTTTTGCCGAGAACAAAGAGGAAGGTAATGCAGCCTATTTAGAAGACCATCAGGTTCACTTTGCAGGGCCAATAGCCTTTAACATGGAACAAGAAGAACTGGCATTGACCGGCACACACAACTTGTTCAATTCCATGGCTGCCGGTATATCAGCCAATTTGGCGGGTATCCGTAAAGAATGCATCCGCGAAGCATTGAGCGATTTTGAAGGAGTAGAACATCGTTTGGAAAAGGTTTGTAGGGTACGTGGAGTAGATTATATCAACGACTCCAAAGCAACCAATGTAAACTCTTGCTGGTATGCATTGCAGAGCATGAAGACAAAAACAATCCTCATCTTGGGAGGCAAGGATAAAGGAAATGATTATAACGAAATAGCCGATTTGGTCAAAGAAAAATGTGTGGGTTTGATTTATATGGGACTTCATAACGAAAAGCTACACGATTTCTTCGATAAATACGGTTTGCCAGTAGCCGATGTTCAAAGCATGAAGGATGCTGTAGATGCCGCCTACAAAATGGCTAAAAAAGGTGAAACAGTATTATTAAGTCCTTGTTGCGCCAGCTTCGATCTTTTCAAAAGCTACGAAGACAGAGGTACACAATTTAAGGAATGCGTAAGAAACTTATAATAGCAATATGGGATTGATTAAAGATTTGTTCAAGGGCGACAAAGTGATATGGATTATCTTCCTGTTCCTTTGTTTGATATCCGTAGTGGAAGTCTTCAGTGCGGCCAGTACGCTGACTTACAAGAGCGGAGATCATTGGGGTCCTATCACTCAGCACAGTGTAATACTGATGGTGGGTGCGGTCATTGTTGTATTGGTACATAATATACCTTGCAAATACTTCAGTGTGCTTCCATTCTTCCTTCTGCCCTTGTCATGTATCTTGCTTATATTCGTCATGGGGATGGGTATCATTACCGGCGACCGTGTCAATGGGGCTGCCCGTTGGATGACATTCTTTGGCATCCAGTTCCAACCATCCGAACTTGCCAAGATGGCCGTAATCATTGTCACCGCATTTATCTTGTCCAAGTTCCAGGAAGAAGACGGTGCCCATCCTAAAGCATTTAAATACATCATCTGGATTATCGGTATCGTATTCGTATTGATTGCCCCCGAAAACGGTTCTACGGCCGCATTGCTTTTTGGAGTAGTATTTCTAATGATGCTCATCGGACGAATTCCTTGGCGACAATTAGGGAAACTGGTGGCAGTTATCGGTATTATACTCACCGTAGGGGTAAGCCTTGTTTTGGTTACTCCAGCTTCTGTATATAATAAGGTACCGGGACTCCATCGTGTAGAAACCTGGCAAAGCCGTATCAAAGGATTCTTCGAGGATAAAGAAGCCGTACC
>CAZJFI010000261.1:0-2521 GCA_964545265.1 uncultured Phocaeicola sp. | reverse complement strand
TCCCCTCTGTGGCTTCGCAACACATCTACGAGATGTCTACCATGAGCGAAATATTAGGATGGTGTGAGCGTACCGGCAAGAGCTATTGGGAATACGTACAGGAATGCGAAGAAAGTGATATATGGGACTATCTGTCGGAAGTATGGAAAGTGATGCGTGAAGCCGTTGAGCGCGGTTTGGAGGAAGAAGGTGTATTGCCTGGCCCGTTGAACTTGCGACGCAAGGCTGCCACCTACTACATCAAGGCAAAGGGGTATAAAGACAACCTGCGCTCCAGAGGCTTGGTATTCTCGTATGCCTTGGCAGTAAGCGAAGAAAATGCATCGGGCGGAAAGATTGTTACTGCTCCTACTTGCGGATCGTGCGGTGTAGTGCCTGCCGTACTCTATCACTTGGCCAAGAGTCGCGAATTCAGCGAGATGCGTGTACTCCGTGCCCTGGCTACAGCCGGGTTAGTGGGTAACATTGTCAAGCACAACGCCACCATTTCGGGAGCCGAAGGTGGTTGTCAGGCAGAAGTGGGTGTGGCATGCTCCATGGCAGCTGCTGCTTCCAGCCAATTGTTCGGGGGTAGTCCGGCACAAATAGAATATGCCGCCGAAATGGGATTGGAACATCACTTGGGTATGACATGCGACCCAGTATGCGGATTGGTACAAATACCTTGTATTGAGCGTAATGCATACGCCGCTGCACGTGCCTTGGATTCCAATATCTATTCGGCATTTACCGATGGCACTCACCGCGTATCGTTCGACAAGGTGGTAGAAGTCATGAAACAAACCGGTCACGATTTGCCTTCACTCTACAAAGAAACCAGCGAAGGTGGCTTGGCAAAAGATTACAAGCAAATGGAATAATTTTATTGGGGGACTTATTCTTCCTCCATAGGAGTAAGTTCCCCCATATCTTCATCCTTCGCCAATGAAAGTTTTCCGCTTTGCGAAACAACCAAGGTAAAAGGTATATAAAGGTCGGTCATGGGATAGCTGACACTGGCTGCCAGGGTAATTTCCTTATTTTCCGCCGATTTCACATCGTCAAAAACCAACCCTTCGAGAACGGATTCCCTTAAATAATCATCAGGTAAATGGGCTGCGAAATCGCTCTTCGTGAATGTTTTAGCAAAGAGTTGGGTGCCATTTTCACGAGTAATCCTTACACTGATACGGTTATCGGCAAAAACGCCCATGATACTCTTCACTACGGGAAGTGAAGCATCGGGTTCACGGTCAATCAACAAACGGAATTTCTTTCCTTTACATTCTATTGTCTGGTCAATGTGCGAAGTCTGCATGCGTTGTATACCCGTATTTTCATCCACACTATCTATTTGGAAGATTTGTCGTTCTTCGACCTTGACATCCGCCTTTTTACCACCGCATCCCATCATCATAAAAAATGAAAACAATGCAAAGATATAAGTCAACTTTTTCATTTGATTCTTGATTTTTGAAAAGCAAAGTAACAAAAAGTGAGGGAAACCACCAAATAAACGTTCATAAAAATAGAGAGCCGGGCAATATCACATCGGCCGGCCTCTTGAGAAAACTAAAAACTAAACTAAATTATACTCCTAAGATACAGAAAAGAGCAAAAGGTTTAATGGGGATATAAAAAAAATTAGAACTAATCCACAAATAACAAAAAAATATCTGTTTTATTAGTAGGAATGACATTATTTACTTAATTTTGCCGTCAAACTAATAAAATGAAAGAATATGAGCACTAAACAAAAGAGATTTATCTTATCAGAAGAGGATATTCCTAAATTCTGGTATAACATACAAGCGGATATGGTAAACAAACCCATGGCTCCGCTGAACCCCAAGACCAAAGAGCCGTTGAAGCCCGAAGACCTCTACCCTATTTTCGCCAAGGAACTGTGTCATCAGGAATTGGATCAGGAAAACGCATGGATAGAAATTCCAGAAACCGTTCGCGAAATGTACAAATACTGGCGTTCTACTCCGTTGGTGCGTGCCTATGGTTTGGAAAAGGCATTGGGCACTCCGGCACATATCTATTTCAAGAACGAAAGTACAAGCCCTATCGGTTCACATAAATTGAATTCGGCTTTGCCCCAAGCTTACTATTGCAAGGAAGAAGGGGTAACCAACATCACAACCGAAACGGGTGCCGGACAATGGGGAGCCGCCCTTTCGTATGCAGCCAAGGTGTTTGGTTTGGAAGCTGCTGTATATCAAGTTAAAATCAGCTACAACCAAAAGCCCTATCGCCGCAGCATCATGCAGACATTCGGTGCACAGGTAACTCCCTCGCCTTCCATGTCTACACGTGCCGGTAAGGATATATTGACCAAGACACCGAATCATCAAGGTTCGTTGGGGACTGCCATTTCTGAAGCCATTGAATTGGCCCGGACAACTCCTAATTGTAAATACACCCTTGGTTCGGTATTGAGCCACGTTACCCTGCATCAAACCGTTATCGGCCTGGAAGCTGAGAAGCAAATGGAAATGGCAGGTGAATATCCGGATATTGTAATCGGTTGCTTCGG
>CAZJFI010000260.1:0-2525 GCA_964545265.1 uncultured Phocaeicola sp. | reverse complement strand
ATTCAGGGAATTCGGTAAAGATTTCCACAACTTCGTTCGCACGTTCACCACAAGCAGCAATGATTACGATATCAGCTTCCGCCTGTTTAGAAATAGCATGCTGAAGCACAGTCTTACCTGTACCAAACGGACCAGGGATAAATCCTGTACCACCTTCTACTATCGGATTCACTGTATCGATTACACGTACACCTGTTTCCAACAATTTGAATGGACGTGGCTTTTCCTTGTAATTGGTCATAGCCTTCTTAACCGGCCATTTCTGTATCATATTGACAGACACTTCATTGCCGTCCTTATCAACCAAAACGGCCACGGTATCTTCAATGCAATATTCACCTTCAGCTACAATGGATTTCACTTTGTATGTACCTTCTAATTGGAATGGAGCCATAATCTTCAGTGGCTGATGATTTTCGTCTACTTCACCCAACCAAGCCGAAGCTTCCACTTCATCACCAACTTTTACCAATGGTACAAAATGCCATTTGCTTTCCTTATCCAACGGATAAGTGTACTGTCCACGTTTCAAGAACACCCCATCCATCTTGTCGAGGTCGTTCTGCAAACCATCATAATTTTTCGACAACATACCCGGACCCAAAGTCACTTCGAGCATGTGTCCTGTAAATTCGGCTTCGGCACCCACCTTCAGTCCACGTGTACTTTCGAACACCTGAACATATACGTTGCTGCCTACCACCTTGATTACTTCCGCCATCAGACGGTCGCCACCGGTCAGAATGTAACAGATTTCATTCTGAGCCACCGGACCATCCACGGCAAGTGTAACCATGTTGGCAATTACGCCACTAACAGTTCCTTTTGTTGCCATATATTATTGATTATTTATTTTCTGAATTCTTGAGGTATCTGTACTTCGTCCTTCAGTTGGTCTATCAACTGTCTGAACATTTCATTTCCCTTTTCCTTATCCAACGAAACCCAGCGTTCAATCATTTCTAACTTCATCAGAAAAACAAAGATTTTCTCTACTGTAAAATAATTGAAGAAAGTATTTTCCTCCATCCAATTCCATTTCAACAGGTCAATCTTTTTTTCCCGTTCAACCAAATCCGCTGTATCATTGATTCTTACTAATTGTTCGAAGTATTCCAAATCGTCGGCCAAGCCAAAATCACGAGCATTGGAAGTTCTCAAAGCTTCAGCAACCATATTGGTACCTACCGGAACCTTAGCTACTTCCAACTTATATTTACGTGCGGTCATTGCCGCCAAAATATTGTTGACATTCAAATTTAGCTCAAACCAAGACGATACAAAACGATTGGCACATTGTGTTGCATAATTATAGTAATAACCATACAATTTATCTTCCAATCCTTGACGTTCCTCATCAGGAGTATTCAAGAACAATTCTGAAAACTCATAGAAATAAGGGGGGAGTTTCTTGTCCGGAGCCGTTTCTTCCTTAAAGGACGCAATGACACCCAGTAATTCATCGGCAGAGTAATTACCCAACGTAGCATCTACCGACGCTTCCTTATCTTTCAAAAGAGTCAGCAAATTACGGTTATCAACCTTCAAATAAAACAGGTCAACCAGTTTCTTGTCTTCTTTCGAAAGTTCAGGATAAATCTCTGTTCTGAAATTAGCCACTGTGTAGCTCAGTTTGCCATCCTCCAATGACAATTCAGGCAAACCGGTTACCAGACAATAATAATTTGTCATAAGCTATATTAAAACAACATTTCTACTAATTGTGGACGAAGGAAATCTTTGAAATAGTTTTCAAATTCTTCTTCACCAAAATTCACTTTGTATGAGCCATCAGCCGGAGATATAGTGAACAAAGTCTTATTTCCATTTACTTGTTCAATCTTAACGCCCTTATCCAATACATCCTTGGCATTAGCAGCAAAATACTTCTTCAACCCTTCTGCATCAGTTGTAGAAATAACAACCGGTTCATTAGCAACCCACTGACCAGCCAAAGAAACAATAAACTTGTTCAAATAGTCTTTATCGCCCACAAAATCCTTAACAGCTTTTGTTACGACCTGATTGGTTAACAAAGAAGTAATTTCCGATTTCAAAGCATTAACAGCCTGACCAGCAAACAACTTAAGCTCAGATTGAGTATTTTCCGTTGTTTCTGTAGCCGCTTTACGAGCTGCTGCTACTATAGCTTCTGCCTCTTTACGGGCATCTTCTATAATCTTTGCAGCCTCCTCACGAGCATTGCTAACCAGACGTTGAGCTTCTTCATTGCCTTTTTCTACGCCTTCACGATAGATTTTATCGGTTAGCTCCTGAATTTTATTTTCCATCATACTAGAAGAATTATATGTTTAACATCTCATTTTCAAATAATCCTCAAAATTACAAAATTCGGTTCAAGAAAAAGAATTAAAATGAAGAATTTATGAAAAAACTATCATAAAAAGAGAAATCGCCACTTATTTCATGTTATACAACACACATCATCCTATTCAAATAGCAAAAAGACAAAAAAAATCCTCCGATACATTTCTGTATCGAAGGACTCTCAAAAAACGGCAGCT
>CAZJFI010000259.1:0-2543 GCA_964545265.1 uncultured Phocaeicola sp. | reverse complement strand
ACAAAGAAGTCAAGTTATCTTTGATAAAAACTCAATAGAATTTGTTACAGTAGCCGCTGAATATTGTAGCTTTATGGAACGTGTACGACAAATGGATACCCATTCGTTTGTCGATACTGCCTTGAAGATCCTTCCATTACTTTATTTAAAGGCTTCCCTTATACCTGAATGTGAACAAATAGGGGATGAAGATCTCGAAATATTTGTAACAGAGGAGGATTATGAATTGATTCGTATGTCTGTTGCCCATTTATTGGGAGCACACGACGATTATTTGGAAGTATTCCTTCCCGATATGGCATATAGTGACACTCCGATAAAAAAATGCATATCCGAAGATTTAGCTGATATTTATCAGGTATTAAAGGATTTTATTTGTGTATTTCAGTCGGGATTGAATTATACCATGAATGATTCATTGTATGTATGCAAAGAATATTTTGCAGAATTCTGGGGACAGCGTTTGGTTAATACCATGCGTGCTTTGCACGATTTAAAGTATAATCATAAAGTCGAGATGGAAGATGAATCTTCAACAGATAACGAAGATTACGAATAACATGAAGCAAATCAAGAACACCATAGACAAGGCTCAGATTGCAGGAATGTCCAAGGTGGAATTCCCTGGACGTGTTTTTGTAATTTATACTGAAACAGAAGCCGATAAAGCGGTTGAATACCTTAAAAAACAACAAGTTGTAGGCATCGATACAGAAACTCGTCCTTCATTCAAAAGAGGGATGACACATAAGGTAGCTTTGATGCAGATTGCTACCGAAGATACTTGTTTCTTGTTTCGCCTGAACCGAATAGGTATGCCTGCATCCTTACAGGAATTCCTGCAAAGCGACGTACTGAAGATTGGACTTTCGTTAAAGGATGATTTCCAAGTTATTCGCAGACGAAAGGAAGTTCATGCCGAAGATGGAAATTGGATTGAATTACAGGATTATGTAAGTCATTTTGGAATTGAGGATCGTAGCTTACAGAAAATATACGCTAACTTGTTCGGACAAAAAATTTCCAAATCACAGCGTCTTTCCAATTGGGAAGCCGATACATTGACTGAATCCCAACAACAATATGCAGCCATCGATGCATGGGCTTGTGTAAAGATATACAATTGTTTGTCAGATTTGGAGCATACCGGCAACTATGAAGTGATAAAGATTGAAACTGATAAATCAGAGACTCAAATTAATAATTTGTAACTAATAAATCAGCGATATGTCATATAAGAAATTATATCTCAAACCCGGAAAGGAAGAATCTTTGAAACGTTTTCATCCTTGGGTGTTCTCGGGTGCCATAGCACGTATAGAAGGTGAACCCGAAGAAGGTGAAATAGTCGATGTATATACCTCAAAAAAGGAATTTATAGCTTGCGGACATTTTCAAATAGGAAGCATTGCGGTACGTGTGTTGAGCTTTTTTCAAGAAAATATTGATCAAATTTTCTGGAAACATAAACTTGAAGTGGCATACGATCTTCGTCGCAGCTTGAATTTGGCCGGTAATCCTATCAATAACACCTACCGTCTGGTACATGGAGAAGGCGATAATCTCCCGGGATTGATTATCGATGTATACGATCATACAGCCGTTATGCAAGCTCATTCGGTTGGTATGCACGTATATCGTATGGAAATAGCCGAAGCTTTGTCTGAAGTGATGGGGGATGTTATCCAGAATATTTATTATAAATCGGAAACAACTTTACCTTTCAAGGCCGAATTAGGGCAGGAAAATGGTTTTATAAAAGGAGGCAGTCCTGAAAATGTGGCCATGGAATACGGCTTGAAATTTCATGTAGACTGGTTGAAAGGACAAAAGACCGGTTTCTTTGTAGACCAACGTGAGAACCGTCATCTTTTGGAACAATATGCCAAAGGACGAAATGTACTCAATATGTTTTGCTATACAGGAGGATTTTCATTCTATGCCATGCGAGGTGGAGCCAATTTGGTACATTCAGTAGACAGTTCAGCTAAAGCCATTGATTTGACCAATCAGAATGTAGAATTGAATTTCCCAGGAGATACCCGTCATCAAGCTTTTGCCGAAGACGCATTCAAGTATTTGGATCGTATGGGCGATCAATATGATTTGATTATATTGGACCCTCCGGCTTTTGCCAAACATCGCGATGCTTTAAGAAACGCTCTTCGTGGTTACAGCAAATTGAATGCAAAAGCCTTTGAAAAGATTAAACCGGGCGGTATTTTGTTTACTTTCTCATGTTCTCAGGTAGTAGATAAAAGAGATTTTCGTAATGCTGTGTTTACAGCAGCTGCACAAAGTGGACGAAGCGTTCGCATTTTGCATCAACTTACCCAACCAGGCGACCATCCGGTGAATATTTATCATCCCGAAGGTGAGTATCTAAAGGGATTGGTTTTATACGTGGAGTAGCTGTAACGTCTAAATAATGTTAATTACTAGTAGTTTTATTCGTATTAATTATGTTATATAACATAAAACCTCTATCTTTGCACTGTGTTTTTCATGGTATTAGATTTAAGGTTAATGAAGATTGGGTGTCT
>CAZJFI010000258.1:0-2555 GCA_964545265.1 uncultured Phocaeicola sp. | reverse complement strand
TCCACTCTACGCAATTGGGTAAATTCTTCGATATAGCGTTTTTTGGTGGTTTCATCCAACGGCATCCACAATTGATCGTATGCACGAAGGAAACTTTCGGCTACATAGGCAGCATCTACCAAAGCCTGTCCATGTCCACGCCACAACAAATAGTCGGGGCTATTGGGGTCAACGGCATGTACATAACTCTTCAATGCCCATTCGCGAAGTTGCTTACGCATCTTTCCTTCTTCAGTATCATCATCGGGCAAAGACAACCAAGGAGCCACACCGGCCATCAAACGACCGAACGCTTCCATATAAGTTACCTTCTTGTCGCGACCGTCCCAATTAGGACTTACCTCTACCTGCATGTTCTTCTGCAAGTTACCTTCGGCCATATTACTCAACACCGGCTTAGCCATGTTGTAAAGCAAATTAGCCCAATAAGCACGATCCTTATTTACCGGAGCTTCCAAATAGCGTACATATTCACAAGCAGCCAACAAGAAAGCACCTACACCAAAGTTAGCTGTTGAATTTTCATTAACGATTTGTCCAGGAATGGCCTTTTCACCAATCGGTTGAACATAACCCACTCTACCATCCTTCTGCAAAGCCGTCTTCTTCAGGTAGTTCCATGCCTTCTTCACCACCGGCATGTAAGTGGCTTCATCCAAATAGCCATTGTTGATACCCCACAAGAAGCCATAAGTAAAGAATGCAGTACCACTGGTTTCAGGACCTGGAGCGTGTTCAGGGTCCATCATACTACGTGTCCAGTATCCTTCCGGTTGTTGGATAGAAGCTACAGCCTTTGCCATCTTGACAAACTTGTCAACAAAGAACTGACGGTGTTCGTATTCTTCTGGAAGGTCTTTCAACACCTTGGCCAAACCAGCAAGCACCCAACCATCGCCACGAGCCCAGAAATCTTTCTTGCCATTGGCACTCTTATGCTTGGGATATACATACTTGGCATCGCGATAATACAAACCTGTTTCGTAATCGTACATGATACTGTCTGAGAACTGGATGTATTCATACAACTTATCCAAATACTTGTGGTTGCCTGTTACATGATACATTTTGGTCATTACCGGCATTACCATATAAAGGCCATCCGACCACCACCAATAATCGTTCTTCGGGGTACTCATTTGGTATTCCATCACCTCACGGGCACGGGCAATCTTATAGTTGTCCGGCAAGATGTTATAAAGGTCTACATAAGTCTGGAAACAAATCTGATAGTCTCCAAACAAAACATACTCGTCACTTTCACCGTATGAATATCTCCATTCGGCCTTATTGTTACTCTTGGCACCTTTCCATTCATTGTGCTTGGCCCATGCTTCAGAATAAGCACGATAAGTTTCATTACCAGTCAGGAAATACGCTTCCATGTTACCGGTATGGTAAGCGGCATTATCCCAAAACGAACGTACTTCAGGCTTGTTATGGGTTTGCCAATAGGTATTCACCTTGTCGATAATCTTTCTCACTTCTTCCGCTTCAGTCGGCTTGGCAGACAGCATGCCCATCATACAGAGCATACCTAAGCAGAGCATTGCTTTTTTCAAGATGTTCTTCATGTTCCTAATTTATTTTAGTTATTACTTTATTTCGAGTACATATACCATCTGTGGTTCTGTCTGCATTTGGCGTTCGCCATCGCCCTGGCGGGTATCTTGAACGAACAAATGAAGCTTCTTATCGGATTTCCATAATTCGGAGTCATGGCTGGGTTCCCAGGCATTGACGGCAAATTCTGTCAAATCCTTCACTTCCCACTTTCCTTCCTTCATGTTCTTTGTATAATACATAGACACTTTACTGCCTCTTTCTTCATCGCGGAAGATATAATAGGCTTCATTCTTGTCCACCACCATACGAGGACGTGAGATAGGAATCATTTTGGTACCTCCCCCCTTCAAAGAGAATGGAGTAGTACGATTGGACACTTGGTGGCTTTGCCATTGCTTGCCATCAAACCATACCAATCGATATTGAGGTATTTCGCTATCTTGATCGCGCCAATAGGTAGCAATAAACGGATTGCCTTCTGCATCGGCACTCATACTTGTCTGGTTGATGAGTTCACTGTTTTGCGGAATACGGCAAGCATATTCGGCATTGTCCAGACGGATGGGGAGTTCGTAAATCTCACCGGTAGTCTTGTACCAGGTTTCTCCTCCATCAAACGAACGGGCATAACACAAATCGTGATTGGTTTCGACCAACCAAGTTTCACGCCATACCCATGAAAGGTGAATGGTTCCTTTGGCATCTACATACAATTGCCAATAAGCATTGCGCAGGTTTTCTCCATCAATAAGAATATCCTGTACTCTCTCCCATTGATGAGTTTTCAGAGAATAACGGTTCAAGACCAAATTACCACGGCCTGATGCCCCCGAACGATAGGCAAACAACAAATCACCGTTAGCCAAACGATAGAATTCAGGATAAGTCACATCCTTTTCATCCACACCGGTCATAGGTTCCTTGTCGCCCAATTCCAACGAATGAGGAGCCACACTACGACAATAGTTCAATGGATGTCCGTGATGGTC
>CAZJFI010000257.1:0-2560 GCA_964545265.1 uncultured Phocaeicola sp. | reverse complement strand
ATCTGTATACACACTTGTAGATGCATACAGATCCTTCACTACGCTCAGGATGACACAATGGAGTATCATCAAGTATATGATTCCCTTTTTTATTTGACTGCTTGTCTGATTCTGACCAAACGTTCCAACAAACCTTCCAACAAATCAAGCTTGAGCATGTTGGCACCATCACTTTTAGCAACGGATGGGTCTTCGTGTGTTTCCATGAACAATCCGTCTACTCCTACAGCAACACCGGCTTTGGCTATGGTTTCAATTAATTGTGGCATACCACCGGTTACTCCACAAGTCTGATTAGGCTGCTGAAGAGAATGGGTTACATCCAATATTACCGGATGTCCAAACGACTGCATTTCTGGGATGCCTCTGTAATCCACCAACAAATCCTGATAACCAAAGGTAGTACCACGTTCTGTCAGCATCACTTGAGCATTGCCGGCTTCCACCACCTTATCGGCAGCAAAGCGCATGGCACCTGGCGACAAGAACTGTCCTTTCTTGATATTCACCACTTTTCCTGTCTTAGCAGCAGCAACCAACAAATCGGTTTGTCGGCAAAGGAATGCGGGTATTTGTAAGACATCGACATATTCGGCTGCCATAGCGGCCTCATCGGCGGTATGGATATCGGTAACAACCGGCACACCAAATGTAGTGCGTACCTTCTCCAAAATCTTCAAAGCCTTTTCATCGCCTATGCCTGTAAACGAATCCAAACGTGAGCGATTGGCTTTTCGATACGAACCTTTAAACACATAAGGAATATGCAGGCGGTCGGTTATTTTCACCACACGCTCGGCTATACGGAGAGCCATCTCCTCTCCTTCTATCACACAAGGACCGGCCAACAGAAAAAAGTTATCCGAGTCCTTCAATTGTTCTATAACACTCATATTTATTTAGGTATTATCAAGTTCAATGCTTCGGGCAAAATTTTTACATCCAACGGACAATCGTGATACAATTGGCGACCGTCCAAACTAATGGCTGCATTCTGCGCACGCAATATCTTCACTTTTCGGGTACGATAAGGCTTCACCACTTTCTTGAGATTCAGCAAGCGTCCGTTCACCAACAACCACAATCCTTTCAGTAATTGCAGTAATTCCGGACGATATATGACCGATACATCCATCCATCCGTTATATGGCACTGCACTGGGAGTCAATCCATATCCACGGGCACTACCGATACAAACAGTCATTATTTTACCACGAATATGTTCTCCATTAATCTTCAAGTGCATACGGTGAAGCTTACGCTCAAACAATAACAAGAACAAGGACGACAAGAACGAAAGCCATTGCATTCCCCAGAAACGGCGTGTTCCATTCGAAATCCATACAAAACGGGCACCCAAGCCAATGTACATGGCATTGATGAAATAACGGGTGCTACATACATCACCATTCGTGTATCCTACTCGTCCTACATCTATTTTCCGCAACCGACGGTCAATAATACAATCTACCGCATGTTTGTAATCGTCATCATCCAAGTCCCAATAAGAAGCAAAGTCATTGCCGATGCCATTCGGAATGATACCTAATGCTATCTCTCCTTTATTATCGGCAGATGAGGTCATGATTCCGTTAAGGGCATCGTTAATGGCACCGTCGCCACCTACTACCACAATGGTCTTATAACCATTATTGGCCAGCATGCGTGCCAAACGTTCCACGGAGCCATATCCTTCCGATTGAAGATAGTCAAACAACACCCCACGGCTTTCCATGTATTCACGGATTTCGTTCCACTTCTTCTGAGTCTTGCGACTTCCAGCTTTGGGGTTGTAGATAATCCCCCATCTGTTTGTTTCTACTGCCATAGCATCAAGTTCTTGTGTTCAATAATAGTTCTATCATTTCCACTTTCTCATCGGTTGGTAAGGTGGCATCCAGCCAATGAATGGTAAATCCTCTGCGTTCCATACCTCGGAACCATGTCATCTGTCTCTTGGCAAACTGATGGATAGCAGTTTCCAGTTGCAGGAACATCTCTTCAAAAGTCAGTTGTCCCGTTGCATGAAGAGTCAGATACTTATATTCCAAGCCATAATAAATCAAATCTTCGGGAGCAATCCCTTCGGCAAGCAAGTTCCTCACCTCGTCTATCATCCCTTCTTCCAATCGTTGCTTCAAACGTCGGGTAATCTTTCCCCTTCTCAGTTCCCTATCAATGTCCACACCTATAATCAGGCTGTCCAATTGGGGGAATTCTCTATATTCAACCGGTTGCTGCTTGTAATATTCTTCTATTTCAATGGCACGGATAGCCCGCTTGGGAGTATCCACATCCGTAGAATTGTGAAGTTTCTTATAAGTAGCCAACAATGCTGTCAACTCTTCCAACGATTTGCCTTCAAGAGAGGCACGCAACTCCGGATTTTCTGGAACAGGAAGCAAACGGTAACCCTTCAAGACCGATTCCAGATACATTCCTGTGCCGCCACAAAGAATCGGCAGTTTACCTTTAGCCGAAACTTCCTGATAGGCCTTCAAGAAATCCCGTTGATACTCAAATACATTATATTTGGTCCCTGGTTCAACGATATCAATTA
>CAZJFI010000256.1:0-2570 GCA_964545265.1 uncultured Phocaeicola sp. | reverse complement strand
TGTCATCCTGAGCGGAGCGAAGGATCTGTTTACATCAACTTAAAAGAAAATAGAAACTAAAATGGAAAATAAGAAAAAACTACATGCATTGGTGAAGAAAGAATATCTTCTTCCCTTTATATTGGTGACTTCCCTCTTCTTTATGTGGGGATTTGCCCGTGCTATTCTGGACGTATTGAACAAGCATTTCCAGGAAGCATTGGACATCAGTCTGGCTCACTCGGCCATGATTCAGGTGATGTTCTACTTAGGTTATTTCATCATGGCTATTCCGGCAGGCTTGTTCATTGCCCGTAACGGTTATCGCAGGGGGGTGGTGTTCGGCTTGTTGCTCTTTGGCGTAGGCTCCTTGCTCTTTATCCCCGGCGAATATTACATGTCGTTCAACTTCTTCCTGTTCTCGCTGTTTGTCATTGCTTGCGGTTTGGTGTTCCTTGAAATTGCAGCCAATCCCTATATGACGGAATTAGGCGATAAGGAAACAGCGGCCAGCCGATTGAATCTGGCACAGTCGTTCAACGGATTGGGCTGTGCGTGCGCCCCATTGCTGGTGGGCTTGATAATCTTTTCCGACGGTGAGGAAGCCAATATCTCCTTGCCTTATTTGGTGATGGGAGTGATTGTGCTGTTGGTGGCATTGATTTTCTCCAGAGTGCATCTGCCCGAGATTGTGCATGAAGAAGATGAAGCGGAAAAGCTTGTGGGCAAAGGAAAGAAAGGCCTTTGGTCGCATAAATTGTTTGTATTCGGCATCGTGGCACTCTTCTTTTATGAGATAGCCGAAATCTCCATCAACAGTTTCTTTATCAATTACGTGGTGGACGATGGTTGGATGAATGCCCTCGATGCAGCCAAACTCCTCTCGGTGGCCGGTTTGGGGCTCTTTATGTGCGGTCGTTTTGCCGGAAGTTGGATTATGCGCTATATCCGTGCCGAAAAGGTGCTCTTTGTCTGTGCCGTAGGTACGGTGGTGTCCACCGCTTTGGTGGTGATGAACTTGGGTGTGGTGTCGTTTGGCGCGTTGATTCTGACCTACGTGTTCGAGGCCATCATGTTCCCCACCATCTTCGCCATTTCGCTGAGAGGATTGGGTAATTACACCAAGCGTGCATCCTCCTATCTCATGATGACACCCATTGGTGGAGCCGTGGGTCCGTTGCTGATGGGCTATGTAGCCGACCACACAAACATGTCCATCTCGTTTGTAGTGCCTATGGTGTCTTACATGGTGGTGTGGCTCTATGCTTCGAAAGTATTGAAAAAAGCATAATTTCCTCTTTGTGTCATCCTGAGGAACGAAGTGACGAATGGATCTGAATACATAATGTGATGCATACAGATCCTTCGCTAACGCTCAGGATGACAAGGGTAAGATTTAATTCATAATTTAAAATATATATTATTATGATGGAAAAAACGTGGCGTTGGTTTGGAAAGAAAGACAAGATTACTCTTTCCATGCTCAAGCAAATTGGAGTGGAAGGCATTGTAACCGCCTTGCACGATGTCCCCAATGGAGAAATCTGGACAGTGGAAGCCATTGAAGACTTGAAATCCTACATCGAGTCGTATGGCTTGCGATGGTCGGTTGTTGAAAGTCTGCCCGTATGCGAGGCCATCAAATATGCCGGCCCCGAACGCGACCAACTGATTGAAAACTACAAAGTGAGTCTGGCCAACTTGGGCAAGTGCGGTGTGAAGACCGTATGCTATAACTTCATGCCTGTGATTGACTGGGTGCGCACCGATTTGCAACATCCATGGCCCGATGGCACCAGCTCGTTGTATTACGACCGCATCCGCTTTGCCTATTTCGACACCAAGATTCTGCAACGCGAAGGAGCCGAAGCCGATTATACGGAAGAGGAATTGCAGAAGGTGGAAGCCCTGGACAAGGTGATAACCGAAGCCGAAAAGGATGATTTGGTGGACACCATCATTGTGAAGACACAGGGCTTTGTAAACGGAAACATCAAGGAAGGCGACAAGAATCCGGTGGCCATCTTCAAGCGCTTGCTCTCTTTATATAAAGGTATAGACCGTGAGGCTTTGCGCGAGAATATGCGCTATTTCCTGTCGGCCATTATGCCGGTTTGCGAAGAATATGGCGTGAACATGTGCGTGCATCCCGACGATCCTCCTTTCCAAATCCTGGGATTGCCCCGAATCGTAACGAACGAAGAAGACATTGCCTGGTTCTTGAATGCAGTGGACAATCCGCACAACGGTCTCACTTTCTGTGCCGGTTCACTCAGTGCAGGCGAGCATAACGACACCCGCGAATTGGCCAAGAAGTTTGCCAAGCGTACACACTTTGTGCACCTTCGTAGCACAGAAGCCATGCCGGGTGGCAACTTCATTGAAAGCACCCACCTGAAAGGGCGTGGACACTTGATTGACTTGATTCGTATCTTTGAGAAAGAAAACCCGGGCTTGCCCATGCGTGTGGACCATGGTCGCATGATGTTGGGCGATGAAGACAAGGGTTACAATGCCGGTTATTCCTTCCATGGTCGCATGTTGGCCTTGGCGCAAGTCGAAGGGATGATGGCGGTGATTGAGGATGAAAT
>CAZJFI010000255.1:0-2570 GCA_964545265.1 uncultured Phocaeicola sp. | reverse complement strand
TGGAGATAAAGAACAGGTAATTTACGGTAAGGGATATATTACAGATACCCTTTGCTGTAAAACCTTTAGAATTTCTCCAAAGTCCTTTTATCAGGTGAATTCTACGCAGACGGAGGTGTTATATAGACAGGCTATGGAGTACGCGGGGCTTACGGGTAAAGAAGTTGTGCTGGACGCTTACTGCGGAACGGGAACAATAGGAATTATAGCAAGTGACAAGGCTAAGCAGGTTATTGGTGTTGAACTTAATAAGGATGCGGTTAAAGATGCCGTGATTAATGCAAAAGCTAATCAGGTTAAGAATATTCAATTTTATCAAAAGGATGCAGGTAAATTCATGGTAGAGATGGCAGAGCAGGGGGCTAAAGTGGATGTGGTGCTTATGGATCCGCCAAGAGCCGGAAGTGATGAAGCTTTTTTATCTTCGGTTGTAAGGCTTGCGCCTAAAAAGGTGGTATATGTATCCTGCAATCCCG
This sequence comes from uncultured Phocaeicola sp., assembly GCA_964545265.1. Taxonomy (GTDB): domain Bacteria; phylum Bacteroidota; class Bacteroidia; order Bacteroidales; family Bacteroidaceae; genus Phocaeicola. The sequence goes on along the minus strand of CAZJFI010000255.1, from coordinate 2,094 downwards.
AAACACTGGCAAGAGATTTGAAATATCTTACAAAGTACGGGTATAAGGCAGTTAAAGCCGTAGGTGTGGATATGTTTGCCATGACGGAGGAATTAGAGGCGGTAGTTTTGTTGGGCAGGCATAAAACAAAACCCGATACTCATATAAAACTTTCCGTAAAAACAGAAGAATTGAGAAATGTGAAGGAAAAGACAGTAATTAGTTAAGGATAACAAAGGAGTGATGCAAAGCATGATAAGTTCAAAAACATCCATTGATATGATATCGACTGGAAAACATTTGAAGAATCTTGCTCGGAGATTTGGATATAGCGTAAAGTATATTCAACAATATTTGGGGTTATCGTGTCCTCAACCTGTGTATCGTTGGTATAAAGGTGCTATTTTGCCATCAATAGATAATTTATTGAAGTTAAGCGAGCTGTATCACCTTCATATGGAGGAGTTGTTGATTAAAACAGACCAGCACATATTTATTTTTGATGTTGAGGAGATGAAAAGTCATAACTTTGAAGAGCGGATTAGGGCGTATTACTTTAAATTGGCAGCATAAGGGTTTTGGACTATCCGTCCAATGACAGATTTTGATAAGTGTTTTACTATGAAAGAAAAACATAGGAGGCACTTATTATGACAAGAGGGAAAATATTTTTTATTCAGAACGATTTGCAAGTATATGCCACATGCGAGTTCAATGGTGACATGCATCCTGATATGCATGGAGAAGATATTTTGGATAGTTTCCAAAATGGAGTGTTTGAAACTTATCAGGGATATGAAGCATTTGTTGGAAAATTTAATAGAAAGTTTTTTGGTTATGAAGATGAGTTGATTAAAGACGCAATTGGATATAGTGACCGGATCATTGATATCACCAATAACTGGACTGATTATTTGTATATCATAAATGAATCTTCTTTCAACTGGAATATCGTGACAAAAGAAAATAAAATTACGTTACCGCCACATTCGTTAGGAATAGCACATTATCAGAAAATAATCGATATACCAGTTCGTGATAATAGAGGATATTTGAAAAAATTAGATGTTTTGAGTCAAGAAGAATTTGTTGATATTATAAATCGACTTCGAGAAGCTTCTGATTTACAAGAACAAGTGAATAAAATATTTCGTAACAGCAGAGAAAATCTTGAAAATGATTTTTGCAATGCAGCTGCTTTACAGATTTCACATGAAAGCACAGTCGTGTTTCTGTTAAAGAAAGTGCTATGTGATAAATATGACTATATCGAGTATTTTATTTACGAACTTGATTATGGACGTAAGTATGAATCCGGAATGATAACGGATGAGAATGGTCAAGATATAGATATCCATACTCCGGAATTGTTATATGATTTTATTTCAAATAGCGGTGTTACATACCGGAAAGAGGTGTAATCATATGGCAAATGAAAAGAAAAATGAATTGGAAATTGTGGAAATTAATGAAACTATGCTTCAAAGCAAGATATATGTTGTACGTAGCCAGAAAGTGATGTTGGATTTCGAATTGGCGGAGATATATGGTTATACGACAACACGTTTTAATGAACAGGTTAAAAATAATATAGAAAAGTTTGATGAAGATTTCATGTTTCAGCTTACGAAAGATGAGTTTGAAATCTTGATGTCGAAAAATTCGACATCAAGTTGGGGCGGTCGAAGAAAGCTGCCAAGAGCTTTTACTGAGCAGGGAATTTACATGTTGATGACCGTATTAAAAGGCGAACTGGCCGTTAGACAAAGTAAGGCATTAATTCGAACTTTCAAGCGAATGAAAGATTATATTATAGAAAATCAGGATTTGATTGGGGAGAGGGAATATTTACAGTTATCGATGCAGATATCGAAAAACATACATACTACCATGGAATTACGTTCCGATTTGAACGAAGTAGAGGATCAGATGGCAGAAGTTATGGATAGACTCAGCAATGTTGTTACACATTCTGAACTGTCCGAGGTTATGAATGAATTTGGTGAACCGCACATTAAACGAGGGTATTTGGTGCTTAATGGAGAACCGTTTAAGGCAGATATAATTTTTGATGAGATTTACAGTACGGCAAAGAAGTCAATTTTTATTGTGGAT
>CAZJFI010000254.1:337-2574 GCA_964545265.1 uncultured Phocaeicola sp. | reverse complement strand
CCTCTCGGCAGCTTTCTTCAGGATTTCATCCGGTATTCCCGAATACTTGTCCTTAAAAAGCTGACGGTCGAGAAGAGGGGTGATACCTGATAGTTGCTTTCCGTTCAATGTGTAGGTGTGGGTAGCACTGTCAAATCGAACCTCTGAATTAATAAGTTTCATGCGTTAGTTTTTAAAAGGTTTTTCCTGGAAGTCATAGCTGATACGAATTCCTTGTCCGATTGCAAAGATGGGAAATTGTTCCATACTGCCATCAGCACATTCATATCTTTTGCCGTTTTTATATCGGACATTGCAGTATCTTTAAGAGGGTTCTCATCTGAATGCCCTGTGTTGGTTTCATCGCTGTCCTTGGTATCATCAATGCAAAACATACCGTTTAACGCATATTTTCTTGCGTAAGAACTTGACGCACCTGTAACTTGGCTGCCATCCATCCCCTTCTTGGTCTCTTCCTCACGGGCTAAAGCCGTATTGGAGATACTATGTTCGCCATCCGATATAGTAACTGTAGCCTTCACATATACTCTATCGCCCACGGGGATAATATCATCCGATATTGTAAGTAACAGGCCTTGTTTGACAAGCAATGGCTTAACCGCTTCAAGAATATCCTCGCAACTCCTATATTTATACTTGCCGAAACTGTTATATTGCCCTTTTGGCGCTTTCAATTCACTCTGAATGACCAATATCTTAGAATAAAAACTTTTCATAATGCTCACTTTACTACCGCTTGCAATAGCGGATTAACACCATACTTTAACTCCCTTAGCTTGGAACGGGAATAGACCTTGGGGCTGTTCTTGTGAACACCCTTTCTCTTTGGTTTCTCCAACATCCCAACCGACAATAGATGCTTCACCCAGCCTTCACCGAACTCCTCAAACGCTTTCCTTTCGGTTATCTCGTCAGAAGTCGGGTTCTGGGATAAGACATATTGCTCAACGGCTTCTTTTGCAGCCGCCTTAATAATGTTGTTAAGTTGCCACAATTCAATTTCCATATCAATCAAACAATTTATCTTCGGGAATGCCCGTACACTTGGATAATACCGCCCAATACTTCTTGTCGGGCTTGTTCGCACCCGTCAGCCAATTCATGACCGACCGCCTACATACACAACCCTCACCAAATTCTTTCTCCAACGACATCAGGATTTCGTCTATCAATTCGGTTTGGGGATATATGGCCTTGGGCTTAAGCTTATAATACTCAACTATTGTCATCCTTTTCTATTACCTCCGTATAAGTCATATTAACACTCATGCAATTATATTGCAACTTCTTTTCTTTTCTGAACATCCACAAATCGTCAACCTTGGGCTGTTCATGCGGTGGAATCTTCACGGTGTCACGCTCACCTGTAGCATAAATCAACTGATAACTTTGAATCTGATACTTCATATATATTTAGTTTTAAATTACCTTCTAAAGAAAAACGGCCACTTTCACAAGCAGCCGATTACCAAACAATCTTAAAAATTAGAATGAAAAAAAAGAGTGACTATCCTAAAAGATATTCTTTCATTTCATCAGTCAATTTCTTTCCAACAGCACCCTCAAAGGATTCTATTGCTTCATCCAACCTATCGTAGGGTATTCCACGAATATCTTCACTTGTTGGGAATACATTAACCAACTCAAAGAATACATTGTGCTTTTCAAACTTTCTAAGCTCTATAGTGAACTCATCGCCATAGACTTTCACTTTTTCTCTTAACAACGCCTTGTAATCCATAGTTCATAAATTCCTCAAGACTTACCTCGCTACTTCTGCCCGTACTCTCACAAGCACGATTGGCAGAAGGTCACGGCGTAGGTCTTTTCATTGTAGTTATTAAACATTGCGTTTGCCATTCATTCAATATCCGTAAAACTTCGTCATTCCTTATAGAAAGATAGATTCCGCACAAGGGGACTTTCACCCCACGCTTGCCTTTCCAAGCGGATTTGGTTGTTAAACATCTATTGAACTTATTGCGTGCATCGTGAAGATTTGAACTTCTATCGGTGTCCAGATTACCATTGCGCTTTTCCATGCGGCCGCAATCACCCGATGCGTTAATAAAGCGAATCATTTACTCACCATTATTCCGATGTGAACATCTTTCGATGCCGACTTACATTATTCATGGTTACTTTATCGTTACCGCCCATGGCCCAATATGGGGATTCGCTTATGGTTGTTCCACCTGCCTTAGTCACAACCGAACCATGTTACGCTTAAAGGATAC
>CAZJFI010000254.1:0-327 GCA_964545265.1 uncultured Phocaeicola sp. | reverse complement strand
CTGTATATTTAAAATCATTAAAACAAGTCAATCCATCAAGTCCCACAACTCATCCAAACTGATAACCGGTTTGGTTCTCGCAGCTTGCTTCTCACACCAGTCATAGTAATCTACATACTCATAATTCAACCTTGACAACTCACCGAAGCTTAGAGGTGTCTCCTTGACCTTAATCATACCATTTTGCCTATACTCTATCTTCTCCATTTCGCTTATGCCAATAGATTTTATCTCACCCCATCTTCTTGGCTTTCTTTTCGTCAATGCTTTCATGTTTCATGGCATATTAAATTACCTCGCCAACCCGTGAAGAGGTCTAAAGACATA
>CAZJFI010000253.1:0-2574 GCA_964545265.1 uncultured Phocaeicola sp. | reverse complement strand
GTTGCGGGTTGCGTTGATGATGACGGATTTCCGTTATGTCATTCTGAACGAAGTGAAGAATCTGAATACATAAACGATTCTTGTCAGATTCTTCGCTTTGCTCAGAATGACACTTTATTTTGTCACCTGTCCTTTTTAATAGATCTTAGTTCTTACCAATTGTCGGTACGGAATGGTATGGCAGGAAGTTCGTTACCGCCAATGATGGTTCCTATTTGGAAATCGTGGAAGCAATAACGAACGGCAACCGGATTCAGGACTTTGGTTGAGGAAATGACGAACTCATTAGTCTCCCATTGGAAACGTATCTGTTCGGCTGGGTAGAATACTTTATTTTCTCCTGCAATTTCAAAGCCTTGTATGTCATAATTGCGGCAAATTCCCATCCCGATATGATCAAAACCTACATAAGCCGTATTTCCCTCTATACGTAAGCTTTTGTATTGTGGATGTTCGATATGGAATTGCTTGTATCCATAAGTGAGATTCAATGCAGCAAAGCTCAAACGGCGTCCTACCATTGTCTTGTTTCTTGGGTGGATGTTCATGCGTTCATAAGGTTCAACCAAATCGTTGGTACAAACCATAAAACTGTTGGGAATCATGCTTTGGGCTTTGAATTGGGCTTCGCGTAGGTATGGAGACTTTTCGTCTTCGTGGCTCTGGTCATAATCATACGGAGCAATATCTACATAATAGAAAGGAATATCTCCTTGCCTCCATATTTCCCGCCAATGCTCTACCATAGTAGCGAAACGTTCGGCATAGGTGTCGTAGCGTGATACGTTCGTTTCACCCTGATACCAAATGAATCCTTTTATTGTATAGTTCTTGACAGGGTTAAGCATGCCGTTGTACATCAGTAGTGGTCGCGTCCATTCCAACCATGTTTCAATACCTGCCTTGTCGAGTGGTATGTCGCTATAATTCTGAAGTATTTCTTTGGGTAACCAACTTTCTACTGATGAGCCGCCATACGCGCAGGTTACAATTCCTATTGGGATTTGAAGCACACGACTGAGCGAAGTGGCGTAATGATAGGCTGTAGCACTGAAGTCACCGGCTGTGGAAGGTGATGCTATATTCCATTGGCCTCCACAAGAGGTTTGTGGTTCGTAACATTGGCGCTTGGGTACGGTAAACATACGTACCCCTTTGTTTTCAGCGGAGTATGCTATATCTTCTATCCCGTTCATGATGCAGCATCCGCCAAATCCTTTTAACGGCATTTCCATGTTGCTTTGTCCCGATGCAAGCCATACTTCGCCAACCAATACATTATTAATAGTGGTTTTTTCTCCATCATCGAATGTCAAGCTGTAGGGTGTGTATCCAGCTTCCGGGGTTTCAACTTTCAACATCCATTCACCCTTTCTATTGGCTTTACAGCTATATTCCTTGTTGTTCCATGAGGGGATGACTTTTACTGTGGCACCTGGCGAGGCTTCGCCCCAAAGGTTTACGGATGTCTGTTGCTGAAGAATCATATTGTCGCCTATCAGATTAGGCAGTTTGACTTTGGCATTAAGACCCATAGCCGCAAAAAGGAGTGCGGTGGTGAAGATATTTCTTGCTTTCATGAGTAATTTATTAAAAGTTATTTGCGAAAGTAGATATTTTTAGAGAAATAACCAACGTAAATCAATTAAATGTCTTACCTTTGCATAAAATTTGTATATTTTAGTTTTTATTGGTTAGCCTATTTTAAGAATAAGGAATTATGAAGAAAATCTTAGGTACATTGCTCATGTTTGCAGTATGTACAAACTATTCTTTTGCTCAGGAACAAAGCCTGCTTGATTTGAAGGCAGAGGTTCGTATGGATTATCAACGTGAATATGTTGATGGAGATGCAGTCAAGCCGAATTCGGGATTCAAAGGGAAGTACCTCAACATCATTCTGAATGGTACAATCAATGAGCATTTCTCGTATGCATATCGTCAGCGATTGAATAAGGCACACAAAGATGCCAGCTTTTTCGATGCAACCGATTGGGTGTACCTTACTTATAAAGCCAATGACCATTGGAGTTTCTCTGGAGGTAAGCAAGTAGTTGGTGTAGGTGGTTATGAATATGATCGTGCCCCTATCGACCTTTACATTACTTCGGAATATTGGAACAACATCCCTTGTTATCAGTTGGGCGTAAGCGCCACCTATAGCATGAACCAGGGCAAGGATAAGATTATGGCCCAGATTTGTGAAAGCCCGTTCGATTTTCTCAGTCAGGATCTTTATGCTTATAACCTGATGTGGTATGGAACACATGGAAATTATGGTGCTATCTGGTCGGTGAACATGCAGGAGTACACACCCGGAAAGTTCATTTATTACATCGCATTGGGTAACGAGTTCAAATTGGGTAATGCCAAGCTTCAGCTTGATTTCATGAACCGTGCTACCGACAAACATGCTTTTTTCTTCAAGGATTGCTCGGTGATGGGCGAACTTTCGTGCATGGTCAATAATAAATTGAACTTGTTTGGTAAAGTGTCTTATGATGTGAACAATACCCATACCGTTGGCGACTATTGTGTGCTCCCCGGTACTGAAATGACTAAAGTAGGTGCAGG
>CAZJFI010000252.1:0-2587 GCA_964545265.1 uncultured Phocaeicola sp. | reverse complement strand
ATGGATATTACCGGTAACAAGGCTACAGCTTATGGTTTCATTGCTGCTGCAGAAAAAGCCGGGTTGAAGTTATATTTAGGTTCATATCCTATTACTCCGGCTACTGATGTGCTTCATGAATTGTCCAAGCATAAGTCTTTGGGCGTGGTTACTGTTCAATGTGAAGATGAAATTGCAGGTTGTGCTTCGGCTGTAGGCGCATCCTATGCAGGCGCTTTAGCTGTTACTTCCACTTCGGGTCCTGGTATCTGTTTGAAATCGGAAGCTATGAACTTGGCGGTAATCATGGAACTCCCATTGGTAGTGCTCGATGTACAACGTGGTGGTCCGGCTACTGGTCTTCCTACCAAGAGTGAGCAAACCGACTTGTTGCAAGTGCTGTTTGGTCGTAATGGTGAAAGTCCAATGCCGGTATTGGCTGCTATTTCACCTACCGACTGTTTTGAAGCTGCATTCGAGGCTTCGAAGATAGCTTTGGAACACATGACACCAGTTGTTCTTTTGACTGATGCGTTTGTAGCTAATGGTTCGGCAGCATGGAAACTTCCAAAATTGGCAGATTATCCTGCTATCAATCCTCCTTATGTCCCTGCAGAATTGAAGGGTTCATGGACTCCTTACCAACGTAATGAAGACGGTGTACGCTATTGGGCTATCCCCGGTCAGGAAGGATTTACTCACATCCTTGGTGGTTTGGAAAAGGACAATGCAACTGGTGCTATTTCGACCAATCCTGAAAACCATCATTTGATGACACAACTCCGCCAACAGAAAATTGACAAAATTCAAGTGCCTGACGTGGTGGTAGAAGGTGATAAGGATGATGCTGAATTGTTGATTGTTGGCTTTGGTGGTACATACGGACACCTCCATGCGGCAATGGACGAAATGCGTGCTGAAGGTAAGAAAGTAGCATTGGCACACTTCAAGTTTATTAATCCGTTACCAAAGAATACTGCCGAAGTGATGAAGAAATATCCGAAGGTAGTGGTTGCTGAACAAAATATGGGTCAATTTGCCGGTTACTTGCGAATGAAAGTAGATGGTTTTGTACCCTATCAATATAATGAAGTTAAGGGTCAGCCGTTTGTTGTTAACGAATTGGTAGCGGCCTTCACCGAAATCTTGAACAAATAAAAGGAAAGAGTTATGTGCGAATTTACAGCAAAAGACTATAAAAAAGGACAACCTCGTTGGTGTCCGGGTTGCGGTGACCACTTCTTTTTGGCTTCACTGCACAAGGCAATGGCAGAAATCGGTGTGGCTCCATGGGATATCGCCGTTATTTCGGGGATTGGTTGCTCCAGCCGTTTGCCTCATTACATGAATACATATGGTATGAATACCATTCACGGTCGTTCAGCTGCAATTGCTACAGGTTGTAAGGTAGCTAATCCAAATCTGACTGTATGGCAAGTGTCGGGTGACGGTGACGGATTGGCCATTGGTGGTAACCATTTTATTCATGCCAATCGTCGTAACATCAACTTGAATATGATTCTGTTGAATAATCGTATATACGGCTTGACTAAGGGACAATATTCACCTACATCACCACGTGGGTTTGTCAGCAAGTCATCTCCTTATGGAACTGTAGAGGATTCATTTTGCCCGGCTGAATTGTGTTTTGGTGCACGTGGCCATTTCTTTGCTCGTGCTGTTGCTACCGATGCTGCAGGTACTGTAGAAATATTGAAGGAAGCTTATAAGCATAAAGGTGCTTCAGTTTGTGAAATCCTTCAGAATTGTGTGATATTCAATCATGGAACTCATGAATCAGTATACACTAAGGAAGGCCGTGCTAAAAATGCTATTTATTTGGAACACGGAAAACCAATGTTGTTTGGAGAAAACAAGGAGTTCGGTTTGGTACAAGAAGGTTTCGGATTGAAGGTAGTAAAGTTGGGCGAAAATGGCATCACTGAAAAGGATATTTTAGTACACGATGCCCATTGCGAAGACAATACCCTTCAGTTGAAGTTGGCATTGATGCAAGGACCTGATTTTCCAATTGCACTTGGTGTGATACGTGATGTGGACGCTCCGACTTACGATGATGGTGTATATGCCCAGTTGGATGAGGTTTCTTCAAAGAAAAATTATCATAATTTTGAAGAGTTGTTGCTTACTAATGATACTTGGGAAGTGAAGTAACTTCTCTACCTTGTCATTCTGAACGAAGTGAAGAATCTGTATACATTCATGCTTATGTTTACAGATTCTTCACTTCGTTCAGAATGACAAGGTTTATAGTCACCTTCTTTTGTAAAGTGGAAATAGCATTTTTGTTACACAAATTTAAATCTTTGCTTATTAAAGAAATATTTCTCTAATAACTTCTTTTTTTTAAAATAAAGCAGTAAATTTGTATCGCCTAAACAAGGGGCTTGCGCTTCTTGTTGTAAGAATAAGTGTTGTATAGAAACATAAAGAGAAAATAATAATATTATAATAACCCATTAAATCATTAAAACAAAATGGCAAATTTGGATTTAAGTAAGTACGGTATTACCGATGCTGTGGAAGTTCTCCACAACCCTTCTTACGAAGTTTTGTTCGCTGAAGAAACAAAGGCTGGTTTGGAAGG
>CAZJFI010000251.1:0-2598 GCA_964545265.1 uncultured Phocaeicola sp. | reverse complement strand
GGATAAGGCGGAAATGTCCGTATTCGGTAGGCATATCTACTTCCACACCTTTTTCCACCAATGATTCCTGGGTAAGGCGATAGGCAATAAGGTCGCGGATGGAAATGATTTTCAAATCAAATTCCTTGGCTTTCTCAATGAGCTGGGGCATGCGTGCCATGGTACCGTCTTCGTTCATGATTTCGATGAGGGCAGCAGCAGGTTGCATACCGGCCAGGCGTGCCATATCGATAGCAGCTTCGGTGTGTCCGGCACGTTTCAATACTCCTTTGTCTTGTGCATAAAGCGGGTTGATGTGTCCGGGGCGACCAAAGGTAGATGCGGTAGAGGTGGGGTCGGCCAAGGCTAAAATGGTAGCAGCACGGTCGTGTGCCGATACACCGGTGGTGCATCCTTCCAACTTATCGATGGTAACGGTGAACGGAGTGCCCAGGATGGAAGTGTTGTTGCTTACCTGCTTGTCGAGTTCAAGTTCTGCACAACGCTTCATGGTGATGGGTGCACACAATACACCTCTACCTTCCTTCAGCATGAAGTTCACTTTTTCAGGAGTAATCTTTTCTGCGGCAATGATGAAGTCGCCTTCATTCTCGCGGTCTTCGTCATCTACAACAATGATGAATTTCCCTTCGCGGAAGTCGGCAATGGCTTCTTCAATTGTGTTCAGTTTGAATTGTTCCATATTATTTTGATAGTAATTCGTTTTTAATTCGTTCTTGTATATCAGTATTGGTCTTGGTGATGGCTCTCAAATCCTTGTCCAGACGCTTGCTGAATCGCCAGATGCGGATGTAGTAGAAAAGACCTACCGGTATAATGATACCTGCCAACAGATTGAGCCAACGATTGTCGAACGGACTCTTGTGGGCTTTGGTGGAAAGTATCGGGTAATTGTTCATCAGGTTGAGCAACGGGCCATCCTTACTGTTCGAAAGTTCTTCAATCAAGGCTTCCAATTGGTCGCTGATGCTTGCAATCTTGTCATCGTGTCCATGGTTGGTGAACACTTTGTAATAATTGGGTGCGGTGCTCAATGAATGTTGGCTCAAATAAGCCTGGCATTGTTTGCTCACTTCGTCCAAATCGGTTACTATGCGTGCATAGTTGGGGTCTTCGATAATAACTTCTTTCTTGAAGATGTGGCGTGAGCTTCTCAAGCCAAACAACCAACGGAAGAAGTTCAAGTATACTTCGAGGTTGAACACCACGGAGTCCTTGTTCGATTTATAGGTGAAGAACACACCGATGGGAGTCAGCACCAGGGTACTCATCCATACACCGAGTATCATGTTCATTTCACCGCTTCGTGCCACACGGGTAGCACCTGTATCGATAATGTAGTAGAGCACAAAGATGATGACGGAGATAACCACGGGTAATCCCAATCCACCCTTACGGATGATGGCTCCCAACGGAGCTCCGATAAAGAAGAACATCAAGCAGCTGAGCGACAAGGTGATTTTCTGATGCCAGGCTGCTTCGTGCTTGCGGATATTCTTGTCGGTCTCTGTGTTTTGCACACTTCGAGTCTTCCAATCGTTTGCCAAGGTGGCCATTCTGTCCGCACTATTCTTCAAAGTTTCATCCTTCTCCATCAAGGTATAGGCTTGGAAAACGCTATCCATATTGACGATAGCTGCAATCTCGCCCGTTTCCATCTTGGTGGAATCTCGCTTGGTGAAAATCTTCTTGGTGTAGGTTGTTGTGGTTATGTCCTTGTACATGGATCGTCCCACGCTATCCGCCTGGAAGGAGAGTGAGTCGATGGAGTGGCTTATCTCAATCATGTTCTTACTATCCGAACGGTCGCCCAAATAGCTACCGTCAATCATTTCAAATCCACCATCGAATTCAATGATGATATGCTTTTCGCGGAAGGATTCACGGCGATAGGGTACGTTCTTTGATGAGATGGTTTGTGATTTCAAGTTTTCGAATTGCTCCCCATTGTACAAGTGGAGTTGCAGATGTTGCTTGTCGGCGGTCATCTCCATCTTGCCTTCGTTGGCAAAGATGATGCGGGCATTCTCAAATCCGTCGGTAAAGCTATAGATGAGCACTTCTTCCATAATGCCCGTTTCGCGGTCCTTGCTCTTGATGTAGATGTTGTATCCGTCTATCTCGTCGTAGAATACACCTTCGGGGATATCGAGTTCGGGCGAAGTCTGCTTCATCGATACTAAGAGGGTCCATAGTTGTTGCTGGGCCTTGGGGGCGATAACGTTTTGGAAATAGAACGATGTGCCGGCCAATAGCATACAACAAATGATGAGCGGACTCATGATGCGTAGCAAAGGGATACCGGCTGCTTTCATGGAAAGCAGTTCGTATCGTTCGCCAAAATTACCAAAGGTCATGAGGGCGGCCAAGAGGATGGCTAACGGAAGTGATAAGGGAATCAGTGTCAGCCCCGAATAGAAGAAGAATTGGGCCAACACGTCCATTTCCAGCCCTTTCCCTACCAGCTCGTCCACATATCTCCATAAGAACTGCATCATAAAGATGAAGAGGCAGATGAAGAATGTGCCGGAAAAGAGTTGCAAGAAACTCTTCAGTATGAATATATCTAATTTTTTAATGCGTAGCATGCTTTTCTTT
>CAZJFI010000250.1:0-2603 GCA_964545265.1 uncultured Phocaeicola sp. | reverse complement strand
CCTATGTGAATCATCTTGGTACCCGTATCGGCTTGTTGGTAGTTGTTAGTTACCGCTACCGAATAGAATTCAGCAATGGAATTATCGCCCGTCAGGATACAGCTGGGATATTTCCATGTAATGGCTGAACCGGTTTCTACCTGTGTCCAACTCAACTTACTGTCCACTCCCTTGCAATGCCCGCGCTTGGTCACGAAGTTATAGATACCCCCCTTTCCTTCGGCATCACCCGGATACCAATTCTGTACGGTGGAGTATTTCACTTCGGCACGGTCGTGTACCACAATTTCTACAATAGCGGCATGAAGTTGGTTCTCGTCACGCTGAGGAGCCGTACAGCCTTCCAAGTAAGATACATAACTATCATCATCGGCCACAATCAACGTACGTTCAAACTGACCGGTATTGGCTGCATTGATACGGAAATAAGTGGAAAGTTCCATGGGGCAACGTACACCCTTCGGTATATAGACAAACGAGCCGTCACTGAATACGGCAGAGTTCAAGGCTGCAAAGAAGTTATCACGATAACCCACAACCGAGCCAAGGTACTTCTGTATCAAGTCGGGATGTTCGCGTACGGCTTCACTGAACGAGCAGAAAATAATTCCCTTTTCCATCAGTGTTTCGCGGAAAGTGGTCTTTACCGATACCGAGTCCATAACGGCATCTACAGCCATCCCGCTAAGAGCCATTTGCTCTTCCAACGGAATACCTAACTTATTGAAGGTCTTAATCAATTCAGGATCCACTTCTTCCATACTCTTTGGTCCTTCCTTCTTCTTGGTAGGATCGGCATAGTAAGAAATGTCCTGATAATCTATTTCAGGGATATTGAGGTGCGCCCAAGTAGGCATTTCCAAAGTAAGCCAATGGCGATATGCCTTCAGGCGAAACTCCAGAAGCCATTCCGGTTCGTTCTTCTTTGAAGAAATAAGTCGGATGACATCCTCATTCAATCCCTTTTCTATAATATCTGTGTGAACATCCGTAGTAAAGCCATATTTGTACTTCTCCTGCGTCAGTTCCTTCACATATTTATTGGGTTCTTCTTGCATATATCAACTAACTATTTTATCGGTTACATCTTTCAATACGGGGAAAAATACGTCTGTAAACTCTTTCACCGGATTGTATAACGCAGATGCTTCTTTCTTTGTTTCACCTATAATTTCGCTCTTGGGATCGAGGTATTCCAATACATGAATGGCAAGCCCTATCAGAAGCATAACTTTGATGGCGCCAAACAAGCCTCCCAACAAACGATTCAGCCATCCCAAATGAATGGCATCCAATGCCTTGGTCAATACCGATGCCACTAAAATACAAATTAATGGTACAATGACCCATATCAGGATAAACGACAAGATCTGTGCAATGGTTACTGAAGTACCTAAAGCATCGACCAGATGTTCGGCTACCGCACCAAACAAAGCACGGGCTATCAACAATCCTGCCACCAATCCCACGATAGCAGCCAATTGCTTCAGGAATCCTTTCATCAGCCCCTGAATAACACCGACTCCTATCAATACCAAGATAATAATATCTATCAGTTCCATATTTCTTAAAATACATGTCATTCTGAACGTCTTTCTGTCATTCTGAACGGAGTGAAGAATCTGAAGACACAAAGTGAATGAAATCAGATCCTTCGCGATGCTCAGGATGACAAAGAGTTACGCTCAGAATGACACTATTAGTATTTTTACTTCTTCTTACAAAGTCTGCTTCACTTCGATTTCTTCGTAAGTTTCGATTACGTCACCTACCTTGATATCGTTGCAATTGGTCAAGCTGATACCACATTCAAAGTTAGTACCCACTTCCTTCACATCGTCCTTGAAGCGCTTCAAGGCATTGATATGACCGGTAAACACTACAATACCATCGCGAATCAAACGAGCCTTGTCGGAGCGTTTAACCTTACCGGTCTTCACCATAGCACCGGCAACTTGTCCCACCTTACTGATGTTGAAGACTTCACGCACTTCGATGGTAGCGGTTACTTGTTCCTTCAATGTAGGAGCCAACATACCTTCCATAGCAGCCTTCACTTCTTCTATGGCATCGTAAATAACCGAATACTTGCGGATATCGACACCATTCTGTTCGGCCAACTTAGCAGCTGAGCCTGAAGGACGTACCTGGAAGCCCACGATGATAGCATCCGAAGCCGAAGCCAAGGTTACATCCGATTCTGAAATCTGACCAACACCCTTGTGGATAACATTCACTTGAATCTGTTCGGTAGACAACTTGATGAGTGAGTCACTCAATGCTTCTACAGAACCGTCCACGTCACCCTTCACGATGATGTTCAATTCGTGGAAGTCACCCAATGCCAAACGACGGCCCACTTCATCCAATGTCAACATCTTCTGAGTACGCAAGCCTTGTTCACGTTGCAACTGTTCACGCTTGGTGGCCACTTCACGTGCTTCCTGGTCGGTATCAAACACATGGAATGTATCACCTGCGGCAGGAGCACCATTCAAACCAAGAATCAATACCGGTTCTGCCGGTCCTGCTTCCTTAATGCGTTGGTTACGTTCGTTGAACATAGCCTTTACCTTACCATAAGAAGTACCTGCCAATACAAT
>CAZJFI010000249.1:0-2623 GCA_964545265.1 uncultured Phocaeicola sp. | reverse complement strand
TGGTGGGAGGTGTTTACTTCCAAACATAAGGGGCTTTATGGAAAATATCTTCCTTTCTATGCGATTGATGAAGAGGATTATTATCAGGATGAAGTCAATTTTCAGGATATTTGTTTCATGGTATGGATGATTGCCCAAAAGTATAGGAATGATACGTTCTTGAATCCGGAAAACCCTTATTTAATGAAATTGGCTTCTCAATTATATAAGGTATTATATGATGAATTCGAGAAGGCGCCGATAAACGAGGAGTTGTGTAAAATGTTCCAAATACCCGAATTGTTTGATGATTTCTATATTGTGAAGCATGTTCTTGGTATGATGACGGAAAAAGCTTATTTGTTGTACCCTTTCGAGAATGAATTGCGGTTTCAGTTGGAAGAAGAACTGAGACCGATATTTGATAAGGCAAACGAACACCAATTGGATTACGCAATTCAAGCGACTTTGTCATTGACCAAAAAAATAGGCCCATTGAACCTTTATGCTAAAGATTGGTATGCTTTGTTGCTTAAGAAATGGGGTATGGAAAAAGAAAGCGAGCAGATTGCTGCTATCGAAGGTATTTCCCCTACCGTCTTTAAAGTAAAGAACTATGATATGTTTACTATTCAGTTGGAAGATGCCGATGGTAGAGAGTATCCGTTGTTACGTTCTTCTTTGGCTGATTCTTTCGATGATAGCATTCTTCGTGAAAACAAGAGCTTGGTTGCTTCTTTAGCTAAATATAAGAACGAATGGTTGCTGAATGGCATGAGTTCTTGGGGGGATAAAAAACTGTTTGAATTGTATAAAGAACACCATGATAGCATTTCTGGTGATACTTTTGTCCATAATATGATTATGATACATAACGAGGGGCATCCTTTCCTTTATTTCAAATCATCTCAAGATATGAACGAATGGTTTGCTACTAATATCGGTGTGGCAAAAGAATTTGACTTCCCGGAAAAATTCCGTGACGATTCGTTCTTTGCTGTTTTTGTGACAGAAAGTGGTAAGATGGCTATTATTCCCAATGCAGCTTTGTGTATAAAGGATAGAAAGAATCCATATTATAATCAAGAGTATGCAGCGAAAGAGGCTTTTGGATATTTGGTTTCCTCTGAAGCATTTCCTGATGAGGCTGTCCGTTACATGATTGAGCACGCCATGTTTCCTGATGCCAGTATCAATTCCACTTATGGCAAAGAAAGGGGACGGGAGTTGGTGCAAGATAACATAGACTTTATAGTCCGTTTTATGAGGACTGGGACATATTGATGATAAACATCTTGAAATCTCCTATTTAATGGTTTTTCGATTTTCAAGTTTAATCTACACAATCTTTCCACTCCATAGCATTTTCAGAAAATCATGGACGTAAATCAGCTCGATGTTTCCTTCGTGGCGATTGATGCGGTCCAGTGATACCATGATACGACGACTGTCAGGGTAGTCATCACCAAAGGACTTCAAGCCTTTCAGATGACGGGGTTGTATTTCTTCGGCTGACTTTATTTCGATGGCAATACGGGCATCGCCTATAACGGCATCCACTTCAATGCCTGTATGGGTACGCCAAAAAGAAAGTTGCTCGTCGATATGTTGATAGCCTATATAGGCTACAAGTTCCTGAATAATGAAATGCTCGAAGGCGTGACCATACGCTGGAGTTCCTCTTTCCAACGATGTGCGATGCAACAGATGTCCGGCAAGACCGACATCAAAGAAATAGAAACGGGGAGACTGAACCAATCTTCGTTTCATAACTTTGGTGTAGGCCGGTATCATATAACCTATCAGTGTATCTTCCAGTATGCCGAAATATCCTTTGATGGTTTGTGCACTGACTCCACAGTCGGAAGCGATATTGGCGTAGTTCACCATTTCTCCATCTGTCAAGGCAGCTACTTCCAGAAAACGCTGGAAGCTACTGAGGTTGCGAACCAAGGCTTCTTCCCGAATTTCTTCCCGCAGATATACATCCACATAGGCCGACAAAAGCCGGCGAGGATTCTTGGAAAGATAATGAGTAGGCAACATGCCGTGAAGCAAAGCACGGTCTAAATTGAAATCGGGGATTTCGGCACTGACTAAGGGGTAGAAATAACATGGATAAGCCCGTCCACCAAGTGTGTTATATCCCTTACGTTTCAGCTTGCGGGCACTCGAACCGCAAAGGACGAATATCAGTCCCTTTTCCGAAATCAGCCGATGCACTTCGTTGAGTAATTCGGGTACTTCCGGTATTTCGTCGATAACAACAATGGTGTCTGATGATTTGTCTCGTAGCATGTCGTAAAGTAAGGAGGGACGACGTTGGAAACGCATCCGAAGTTCAGAATCAAGTAGGTCTATAAAGATTGCATTGGGGAATTGTTGCCGTAGAATGGTACTCTTTCCAGTTTGGCGTGCACCAAACAAGAAGATAGAACTCTCAGCTTCTTGACTTAATTGTGCGTAGCGTGCTAACATATAATTGGTATTGGTTGATTAACTTCATTATTTTATTGAAAAACGTAAATACTACTTACGATTTTCAATGAAATTCTACGGCGAATATAGCGATTTTAATTGATAATACAATTATTTGTTGCTTGTTTTTTTTGATGTGTGACAACTTTTTTCAGTTCAAGTCACT
>CAZJFI010000248.1:0-2632 GCA_964545265.1 uncultured Phocaeicola sp. | reverse complement strand
CATCTTACACACCATCTTGCACTAATTAATCAACTATATATCAATGGATTATAAAGAATAGTGCAAGAGTGCAAGATGATTTGCAAAAAAATATTTTGTGTAGAGATGCGATGTACAGAACTATGTTTTCGGCATCGGTAAACTATGTTCTACGGGTGGTTAAACAATGTATAAGCTCTATTAACAAAAAAAGAGCAGCAAACCGTATGGCTTGCAGCTCGTCTATTTTTGTTGTATTATGTCCCTTAGGAAAGGAATAATCTTATCAATTCAGATAAGAAAGGAGTTCGGAAGCGGTGACGTCCTTGGCGACAATTACGCCATTTTCATCGAGCAAATAATTCTTGAAGCCTTTGTGAAGGCGATAAGTCTTATATATCTCCGAACGGGTACCGGACAATTCCACAAAACAATTGGGAGTGGAAATTCGGTCTCTTTTAATGGTTTCGTTAAACACCGACTTGTAATCGTCGAAAGAAACTGAAACCATTTCTACATTATCGGCTTTACCGGCTACGTTGTTCAAGATGGCATTATTCATTCTTGACTCGGCATCGTAGCTTGCCCAAAAACTAAGCAGTACGTATTTTCCTCGCAAATCCTTCAAGTCAACCAACTGCTTTTCTCCACAGATCTTGAACTCAGGAGCTCTGTCTCCTATCGTCAAGCCTTCTGTCGGCGTATCTTTCCCTACAAAAGAGAAAGAAATAAAGGAAATCATTATCAATACAACAAAAACCCCTCTTACACTTTTAATCATGTAATTCGATTTTAGTTCATACTATCCGGGAATGTCTTCGCGACATTGATTTCTCCCCGAAACATTACCTTCGAGCTTGACAATCAAGCCCATCTATCTTTGAAATCGGTTGCAAAGGTAAGGATTAATTATTTTATCACCAAAGAAATGAGTCGAAAAATATGTTCTTTAACATAAAATTGACCTTTTCAACGGAAAGTTTGGAGTGTTTATGTGGTTATGAAGATTAATTTGAGTAATTTTGCACTTCATTCAAAAAGGGAAAATGAAATTTACAGAACTGAATTTGGAAGAAAGTGTGCTTCAAGCACTCGATGCAATGAGATTTGAAGAATGTACTCCTGTACAGGAACATACCATACCCGTAATACTCGAAGGAAAGGACTTGATTGGGGTGGCACAAACCGGCACCGGTAAAACGGCTGCCTATCTGCTTCCTGTATTGAACCAATTAAGCAAAGGTGGGTATCCCGACGATTCCATCAATTGCATCATCATGTCTCCTACCCGTGAATTGGCACAACAGATTGACCAACAAATGGAAGGTTTTTCTTATTTCATGCCTGCATCGAGCGTTGCCGTTTATGGTGGCAATGACGGGATACGGTTTGAACAGGAAAAGAGAGGGCTTACCTTGGGGGCCGATGTAGTTATCGCCACGCCCGGCCGACTTATCAGCCATTTGAGTTTAGGATATGTGGATTTGTCCAGAGTTTCGTTCTTTATCCTTGATGAGGCCGACCGTATGCTCGATATGGGATTTTACGATGACATTATGCAGATAGTGAAATTCCTTCCTAAAGAGCGCCAAACCATCATGTTCTCGGCTACCATGCCGACCAAGATTCAACAACTGGCTAAAACCATCTTGAACAATCCCGTAGAAGTGAAATTAGCCGTATCCAAACCGGCCGAAAAGATTATCCAAACCGCTTACGTTTGCTACGAAAACCAGAAGTTGGGTATCATCAAGGACTTGTTCAAAAACCAGCAACCGGAGCGTGTCATTGTCTTTGCCTCTTCCAAACTAAAGGTAAAGGAAGTGACCATGGCCTTCAAACGATTGAACTTGAATGTGGGCGAAATGCATTCGGACTTGGAACAAGCCCAGCGCGACCAGATTATGCGCGAATTCAAGAGCGGAAGAATCAGTATTCTCGTTGCCACCGATATTGTATCGCGCGGTATAGACATAGACGATATACGATTGGTCATCAACTACGACGTACCTCATGATTGTGAGGATTATGTACACCGTATCGGTAGAACAGCACGTGCCAATAATGACGGATGCGCCATTACTTTCATAAGTGAAAAAGAACAGACTCGTTTCAAGGCTATCGAAGACTTCTTGGACAAGGCCATCTACAAGATTCCTGTACCTGAGGAACTGGGAGAAGCTCCTGAATATGCTCCGCATTCAGCCTCCAAGGAAGGCAAGAAAAGATATGGCCACTATGGAGGTAAGGGAAAGAAGAAAAACTACTCGAAGAAGAAAAGTCCTCACTCTACAAATAAAAAAGGGGAATAATAACTTGTTGACACCCCCATTAACACAACATGTCATTTTGAGGAACGAAGTGATGAAAAATCTGTATACATACCCGTAGATGCATACAGAACCTTCACTACGCTCAGGATGACATAATGTGGCACATATTGCTTCCTAAAAAATATGTGGATGTGTTTCAACACACCCACATACCCCCATTTAATATACACCTTTAAACAAAATGATGGTCCGCCTTTTCCCCATTCGAAAAGGCGGACACTTTAAATCTTCCTATTATTTATTGGCGCGAGCTTCGGCCACGTAAGCCAATGCTTCCTTACACTTTTCGGTTACATAAGCCCAATCTTCAGCCTTCACCT
>CAZJFI010000247.1:0-2657 GCA_964545265.1 uncultured Phocaeicola sp. | reverse complement strand
CACATGATGCAATCCTTGGTTCATAAATACGAACAGAGCGGTTGGTTGCCCATCTTCCCGTGCTGGAACAGCTATACCGCTGCCATGATTGGCGACCATTGCATTTCGGCCATCAGCGATGCTTATGTAAAAGGTATCCGTAACTTCGATGTAGAAACAGCTTATAAGGCCATGCGACAAAATGCTTTCGAACAACCGACCGACATAGCCGATTATAAGAATGGTATGGGACGACGTGCCCTTGACTCTTACCTGAAATATGGATACATTCCTTTGGAAGATCAGGTTCCCGACGCTTATCATACCGAAGAACAAGTATCGCGCACATTGGAATATGCCTACGATGACTTTGCTTTGGCACAAGTGGCAAAAGCATTGGGTAAGGAAGATGACGCTGAAATCTTGATGAAACGTGCACAGAATTATCAAAATGTGATTAATCCTAACACAGGTTATGCGCTTGGCCGATATGCAGACGGTAGTTTCTTGCCGGAAAGCAATCCGTTTACTTTTGCCCGATTCATTACCGAAGGAGCACCTTGCCATTATACGTGGTATGTTCCGCAAGACCCGTATGGTTTGATGGAATGTATGGGAGGTAAGGACAACTATATAGCCAAATTGGACAGCATGTTCAGTGAACTGCGTTATTGGCATGGCAATGAGCCCTGCCATCAGGTAGCCTATATGTTCAACTATGCAGGTGAGCCTTGGAAAACCCAGCAAGCCGTACGCCATGTGCTCGAAACCGAATACTTACAGGCCCCGGGTGGTTTGTCGGGTAATGACGATGCCGGTCAGATGTCGGCCTGGTATCTTTTCTCGGCTATGGGATTCTATCCGGTATGTCCGGGTACACCGTATTATGCTTTGGGAAGCCCCACCTTCCCGAAGTTGAGCATCCAATTGGAAAATGGAAAGACATTCACGATGGAAGCGGTGGATGCTTCGGACAAAAACATTTATATCCAATCGGCTATGCTGAACGGAAAACCATATCATAAGAATTACCTCCACCACGAAGATATATTGAATGGTGGGCACTTCCGTTTCATAATGGGGCCAGAGCCTAACAAGGAATGGGGAAACCACGCAGAAGACTGTATTCCGAATCTTATGAAATCAGTCACATGCCATCCTTCTCTTCCCTCTTGTCATCCTTCTCACGCCTCTTGTCATCCTTCTCTCCCCTCTTGTCATCCTGAGCGAAGCGAAGGATCTGAAGAGATCCACAAAGAATCATAAATCAAAAATCATAAATATGAAAAGACAACTGACACATATCGCAACCCTATGTTTAGCTTTCTTCTTCATCGCATGTGGAGGAAAGCAGACACACGTATATAATGTATTGGACTACGGAGCCAAAGGAGACGGAGTGACCGATGATGCACAAGCCATCCAACAAGCCATCGATGCCTGCACAGCAGCCGGTGGCGGACAAGTGGTTTTCCCCACCGGATATACCTTTATGAGCGGACCGGTGGAACTGAAATCGAATGTAGATTATCATTTGGAAATGAATAGCCGATGGCTGGCCAATCCTGATGAAAATATCTACCATCTCAGTGCCTTCCGTGCCAATGAAGGAGAAGGGATGATGTGGATTTATGCACAAAGCGCCAAGAACATCAGCATTACCGGTACCGGAACCATCGACGGAAACGGAGTAGCTTTTATGGGACAGGAATTGGACGATTCGTATGAGCTGAAACCGGTTACCGACTTCGACCCCCGTCCGCATGTACTCACCTTAATTGATGTAGAGAAACTGATTATCAAGGATGTGACCATCTGCAACGGTGCTTATTGGACCGTACACCTTATCGGTTGCTATGATGCCTTGATAGACGGAATCAGCCTGCTGAACAACTTGAAGATTCGTAATGGTGACGGTATTGATGTAGACCATTCACGCAAGGTACGCATCGCCAACTGTTTCATCGAAAGTGGCGACGACTGCATCTGTTTGAAGAACCGCCGCGAATTTGAAGAATATGGCTCTTGCGAGGACATTGTTGTGACCAATTGCGTGATGACTTCCCGTTCTTGTGCCATCAAGATAGGCTCGGAAAACATGGACAAGATAAACAACGTATTGTTCGACAACTGCATCATCCGCGATAGTAACCGAGGTATCGGTATCCAGAACCGCGACGAAGGTACAGTAACCAATGTGGTATTCTCGAACATGTTGGTCGATAGCAAGCTATTCAGCGATGTATGGTGGGGCAAGGCCGAACCTATCTATGTAACATCCTATCCACGTGCAGTAGGCAATCACAAAGATGCCGGTTGGCGTTTTCCTAAAGGAGCGACTGAAGGCCGTTGTGGGGAAGTAAGCAACATTTGGTTCCACAATGTGAAGTGTACCGGCGAGAACGGCATTTTCGTAGGAGGTGATGTACCGGGCAAGGTAAACAACATTCATTTTGACGAAGTGGATGTCCGTCTGGTAAAACGTACCGACTATCCGGGTGGTGTATACGACAAGCGCCCGTGTTTGGGTGAAGGCTTCGCCCAAGACAAGACTTATGCATTCTACATCGATACAGCCAACGATATAGAAATAACCGATTGTAGTGTCCGCGAAGAAAACTTCGGTCGCCCATTCGGTGGCATACTAAAACAAACAAATACCCATAACGTAAAAATAA
>CAZJFI010000246.1:0-2680 GCA_964545265.1 uncultured Phocaeicola sp. | reverse complement strand
ATAGTGACAAATACAAAAAGTATCCAACCGGCGGTTTGAGCATGTTCTCCCATGAAACCAACCAAATCGGCATAATCCAAATTGTTGTTCTTGAAGAATGGGATAGTGGTCTTTGTTGATTTCTGGTCTTGCGACTTGTGTATAACTTCTACGATCTCTCCTCCTTTGTGCACTTCTACATTCTCCCGTATTACTACATCGGGACTAAGGTATAGAGTAAGGCCGACAATGAGTCCTAATCCCACTTGACCAATAATTTTGAACTTGCCATGCAAACCCTCCTTGTCCTTACGGAAAGTCTTGATGTAATCGTCCAAGAAACCGAGGGTACCCAACCAAAGCGTGGTGATGAGCATCAATATCATGTAGATGTTATGCAATTTACCTAATAATAAACAAGGTATCAGGGTAGCAAAAATGATAATTATACCACCCATGGTAGGAACACCTTTCTTGTTAACGTTAAAAGGATCGATGGATGCATCGCGTTGAACTTCGGTAATTTGTCTCTTCTTGAGTAATGAGATGAAGTATTCACCAAAGATAGTCGAAATCAATAATGCCAGTATGATTGCCACCAATGAACGGAAAGACACATATCCAAACATACGTGCTCCTGGAAAATCAATCTGCTGCAAATATTCAAATAAATAGTATAACATCTTTTCCCTTTTTTATTCGTTGTCAAATATTTCGCGTATCACTTCCTTATCATCAAAGTGATGTTTCACTCCCTTAATGTCTTGGTAATTCTCATGTCCCTTGCCTGCCACCAAGATAACATCGCCTGTTTGTGCCAACATGCAAGCGGTTTTGATAGCTTCCTTGCGGTCGACTATACTGATTACCTTTTTTAAGTCGTCTTTACCTAATCCGGCCAACATGTCATTGATGATGTCTTGTGGCTCTTCAAAACGTGGATTGTCCGAAGTAATGATGACTCTGTCGCTTATCTTTGTCGCTTCTTGGGCCATAATAGGGCGTTTCCCTTTATCGCGGTTACCACCGGCTCCCACAACGGTAATGATTTTCCCTTTTCCGTTCAACACTTCTTGAATGGTATCCAATACATTGACCAATGCATCAGGAGTATGGGCATAGTCAACAATAGCGGTATATCCTCGCGAGGAACGAAGAGAATCAAAACGACCTGATACCGGGCGCAAAGTGCTTAATGTTACCAGAACTTCTTCCGGTTTCTTTCCTAACAGACAAGCGGTTCCATATACGGCCAGCAAGTTGGCTGCGTTGAATCGTCCGATGAATTGTACAAATACCTCTATATTGTTGATGTCGAGAAGCATTCCTTCGAATCCGTCCTCGAGTACTTTCCCTTTGAAGTCGCTGAGGCTTCGCAATGAATAAGTACAAACTTTGGCTTTGGTGTTTTGAGTCATTACCAAACCATTCTTGTCGTCCAGGTTGACTAAAGCAAAAGCGTCCTTGGTTAATCCATCAAAGAATGCTTTCTTAGCCTTTAGATAATTGTCAACCGTTTTATGATAATCCAAATGGTCGCGTGTAAGGTTGGTGAAGATACCACCGGCAAACTTCAAACCACCGGTTCGCTTTTGTGCTACGGCATGCGAGCTGACTTCCATGAAAGCATATTTACAACCTTCGTCAGCCATGCGCCCCAATAACTTGTTAAGTGTAATGGGATCTGGAGTGGTATGTTCGGTAGGAATTGCTTCTCCGTCTATGTAATTGCAAACGGTAGAAATAAGTCCAACTTTATAACCGAATTTACGGAACATATTATATAATAAGGTAGCAATGGTTGTTTTACCATTGGTGCCGGTTACTCCAATCAATTTAAGTTTGGAGGTGGGGCTCCCATAAAAGGTGGTAGCCAATTTACCTACCAAGTCTTCCGTATGGTTTACTTTTATATAAGTCAGTTGTTCATCGATATGTTCTGGTAAAGTTTCACATACAATGGCTATAGCCCCTTTTTCAATGGCTTTTCCAATATATGCATGACCATTGGTTTGTGTGCCCTTTACGGCAACAAACATATCTCCCTCTTCTATAAGTCGGGAGTCGATGTGGATACCTTTTATTTCCTTTAAGATATCTCCTTTGATTTCTTCAATGGCTACGCCCTGTATAATTTCTTCCAGTTTCATATCCTTGTTCTTTTATTGTAACCGCAATTGTATGGTTCTACCTTTATATATAGTATTTCCTGCCGGAATACTTTGAGACTTCACTTTCCCCATGCCGTTTATTTGTACTTTCAATCCCATACTTTCTAACAAATAAACCGCATCTTTTGCTCCCATGCCAATAACGTTGGGCACATTCTTATTGGTTATTTCTTTGACGTTCAGCATGACATTCTCAGGGTTGTGCGATGCTTGTCCCCATATAGGCTTGTCTGAACGTTCATCAAATCCGCTTGTGTTTACATCGATGGCATCCAATACATAACGTGCCGCAGCTATATCTCCATGCTTGACGTTGGGTATAAGGACGGAAGTTGAATCCTTTGCTTCTTGTATGTCTTGCGCCAGATGTTTGGCATAGACGCGTTCAGCTATCTTGCTGAATACACTACCTGCCATCAATCCACCAGAAGCTGGAAGCCCTGATTTCTGAATAGCCACGATACAGCTATATTTGGGCGCTTCCGAAGGGAAGTATCCGCAGAAACTAACCAAGTAATGCATCATGCCAC
>CAZJFI010000245.1:0-2686 GCA_964545265.1 uncultured Phocaeicola sp. | reverse complement strand
AATGACAAAGAAGGGGAAATAACATAATATAAAGAAAGAAGTAGCATGAAAAAGAAAATACTGATAAGCATAGCCATTATTCTGGTGTTTCTGACCGCCCTACTGGGAGCGGCCAGTGCCTTCATGCTTGATTACTCCCTAAGCCCCACCAATCGGGGAAAGGACCTGCAAGGCTCTTGGGAATACATGTTCGAAACCTATCCCGAACTGAAGCCTTGGGCAGATAGCCTCGAGCAAGCCGAAGCCTTGAAAGATACCTTTATTTACAATGCCACCCACACCAAACTACATGCGTATTATGTATCGGCACCACAACCCACAAGAAAAACGGCGGTAATTGTACATGGATATACCGACAATGCCATCCGCATGATGATGATTGGGTATCTGTACAACAAGAGTTTAGGATTCAACATACTCTTGCCCGACCTGCAATATAGCGGACTTAGCGAGGGGGATGCCTTCCAAATGGGATGGCTCGACCGGAAGGACGTGATGCGATGGATGGAAGTGGCCAACGAAATCTTTGGAGACCACACGCAGATGGTGGTGCATGGCATCTCCATGGGAGGTGCTACCACCATGATGGTATCGGGTGAGCCTCAACCCGAGTATGTAAAATGCTTCATAGACGATTGCGGATATACCTCGGTTTGGGATCAGTTCAGCAAAGAACTGAAAGAACAATTCGACTTATCGGAATTTCCTTTGATGTACACTTCCAGTTGGCTATGCGGATTAAAGAACGGATGGACATTCCAAGAAGCATCGGCTTTGGAGCAAGTGAAGAAATGCCATCTGCCCATGCTCTTCATCCACGGGGATAAAGATGATTATGTACCCACTTGGATGGTATACGAACTATACGAAGCCAAACCCGAGCCCAAAGAACTCTGGGTAGTGCCGGGAGCCGACCATGCAAGGTCTTATCTGCTCAATAGAGAAGAATATACGGAAAAGGTAAGACAATTTACAGACAAGTACATGCAATGAGAAAGAAAACCAAAATATCGTGTCATCCTGAACGTAGTGAAGGATCTGAAAACATAAACATGGGTGTTTACAGATTCTTCGTCACTCCGTTCCTCAGAATGACAATTCTTATTCTTTTACAATTAGGAAGCCTTTCCTTACAAGCCAAGGAATACACCATCAAGGAAATACCCATGGTGCATCTGCAAGACCGCACCCGATACGTAAGCAATCCGGACGGTATCCTATCCTCTTCGGCCGTAGCCACCATGGACAGCATTCTCTTTGCATTGGAAGAGAAAACGGGCATACAAACCCTTGTGGTGGCCGTTACGGGCATTGAGGGAGGCGATTGCTTTGACTTTGCTTATCGACTCGGCAAGGAAATGGGCGTGGGACAAAAAGAGCGCGACAATGGGTTGGTGATTCTCCTCTCTACCGACGAGCGATGCATTCAGTTTGCTACCGGCTATGGATTGGAAGGGGTGCTTCCCGATGCCATCTGCAAGCGCATACAGAACCGATACATGGTGCAACACTTGGGCAAGGACGATTGGGACACCGGTATGGTGGAAGGTATCCGTGCCGTAAACGGATATCTGGACGGCTCGATGGAGAACATCGGTAAGGAGGAAGACGAAGACGACACGACTTTATTCATCATAATGGGAGTAATATTCGGTAGCATCATCTTAATTTGTCTGATTATCGCTTTCTTCGCCAACCGATGTCCGAAGTGCAAGAAACGCCATGCCCTGCAACGGATTTCCTCGCATGTGGTATCGCGCAAGCTTGGAGTCATCACTTCCGAAGCAATCTACATCTGCAAATATTGCGGACATCAGGTAACCAAGAAAGAACAATCAAGCGACCCTAATTATAGGGGGCCACGTAGTGGAGGTGGTACCATCTTCATGGGTGGCGGAGGCTTTGGCCGAGGCGGAGGTGGATTCAGCGGAGGAAGCTTTGGTGGAGGTAGCTTTGGAGGAGGTGGTGCCGGAAGCAGGTTTTAACACGTGTCATCCTGAACGAAGTGAAGGATCTGGAAACATAAAGTAAGAAGAAAAACAAGTAACAAATAATAAAAACAAAGATGAAGAAATCAACATTGATCCTGATTGCACTGGTAGCAATCGTAGCCATTTGGGGAGTAAGCGCCTACAATGGTTTGGTAAAGATGGACGAATCGGTGAACACCGCTTGGAGTAATGTAGAAAACCAATATCAGCGTCGTGCTGACCTGATTCCTAACTTGGTAAACACCGTTAAGGGCTATGCCGCCCACGAAAAAGAAACCCTGGAAGCGGTTTTGTCGGCCCGTTCAAAAGCTACACAAATGACTATCGATGCCGATAACCTGACTCCGGAAAAGCTTCAGGAATATCAGAAGGCACAAGGTGAAATTGGTGCGGCATTGGGTAGATTGCTGGCCATTACCGAAGCCTATCCCGACTTGAAGGCCAACGAAAACTTCAAGGAATTGCAAGCTCAGTTGGAAGGTACCGAAAACCGCATCAGTGTAGAGCGCAAGAACTTCAACGAAGTGGCACGCTCGTACAATACTTCTATCCGTACATTCCCAAAAACTATCATTGCCGGCATGTGTGGATTTGACAAGCGTCCGTACTTTGAAGCGGAAGAAGGTACAAATAAGGCTCCGGAAGTAAAATTTTAAGGATTATACAAAGTGTTATTTTGAGCGCCATTTGTTATT
>CAZJFI010000244.1:0-2696 GCA_964545265.1 uncultured Phocaeicola sp. | reverse complement strand
AATGTTTTTCTTGGTTTATTGGCTAATGCGGAATACGATGGATGTCCGGCAAGGCATCTCAGACGGGCATGTAATTTCCAGTGCATCGTCGGTATGGTTCCATTGCAGTTCGCTGCGGCTTCCTAAGAGCGATACATTCTTGACTGTAGCCAAATGTCCTGCTGTTTTCCCCATGGACTGGATGCGGATGGTTTGTCCCGGTGCAGGTACAGCCATACAGAATGCATACACATCACCGTTCTTACCGACGGTAAATCGGATGTCTTGTTCGTTGAAATTAAAATCGGCATGGTGTTGCCTCAATCCACCTCCAGGCATTTTCTTTAGCTTCCCATTTATAATTTCTCCTTCACCAAGAACAGTCCAAGCTTTACTTCCATATACGGCTTCGCCGTTGATGTTCATCCATTCGCCCACTTCTTCAAGCATCTTTACGGCCGGTTCTTCAATGGAACCATCGGGGCGCAGGCAGATATTGAGTGCAGCGTTACCATCGCGGCAAATGGCTTCGATGATGAAGCGAATCATCATACCCGAATCGTAAATGAATCCCGGAGCATAAAACCAATCGCCTACAGGTGCTTCGCGAATCCATGGCTGTGAGGTCTTGATTTGGTCGGGGAAACCGAACTCTTCGGTGGTGACTGTACCGTTGGTCGGATTCCTGAACTTGATGATGGTGAATGTGTTCACTTCGCCTCGGTTTTCCAGCGTCCGATTGTAATAGTCTGCCATAACGGTTTGCATGGCATTGCATTTGTAACCGGTTCCTGTTCCGTCGCCGGTAAACGGTCCTTGAACGGTTCCGTCAGTATAAATGAAGTCGGGGTCATAATTGGCTACGACATCCATAATACGGAGTGCCCATTGGGTAGCATACCAATTGGCATATTCCAAATGTCGGGTAAAGATACCTGGTTGTGGAGGAGACCATGGGGAATGAGCCTTTTCTTCAACAGTTTCATATTCACGCAAGTCTATACCATAAAGTCTACGTGGGTCATAGCCTTCCCACCATTTACCTTTTCCATCCTCGAGGGTCAGATGTCCATCGTAAGGAATGCCTGCGTATTTCCCTTCCTTATCGCTACCGAAAGCGGTTTGCCACCACCACCAGGTGTATTCATGATGGAAAGTGACTCCGTATTGCATACCATGTTTCCTGCAAGCGGTAGCCCATTCTTTCAGCAAATCGCGTTTGGGACCAATGTTGACCGAATTCCAAGGTTGATATCGGGAATTCCATAGGTCGTAATTGTCATGGTGTACCCCTTGAATCATCAGGAAACGGGCACCCGCTTTCTGATACAATTCTGTGAGTTTCTCCGGATTTAATTGGGTGGGATTCCAATCGCGTAATACTTCTTTATATCCCACTTCGGAAGGATGACCATATCGTTTTAAGTGATTTGCATATCCTATATGTGATGGTTTGTAAAGATGTCTTGCATACCAATCTCCGCTTTCACCGGCCGATTGAGGACCGAAGTGTACCCAAATACCGAATTTGGCATCTCTCAACCATTGTGGAGAACCCGGATAGTTTTTCTCAATAGATTCCCAGTTGGCTTGGAAAGGTCCTGGGTAGATGGGGATGTCCAATTGTATTTCTTGAAATTCTTCATGGTTTCCCATTTTTACCGAGTTCACTGCATTGGCTTTTGTTATTTCCGGCATAGGCGGAAGTTCGGGTAGACTTACTTCGTTACTCTTATCCGAGCATGAAGTTAAGATATTACCTATTATCAGTAGGGATATAAATAATTTGTTTTTCATACGTATATGGTTTTATAGTTATGTTACAAAGGTAGTCAATTAAAGTGTATTCCATAATAATGTAAACCGACAATGATGTGGAGTATATCGATTTTTATTTTCTTGAATTTACGAATCGATAGTAGATGTTTCCCATTTTTTAACGTAGTCTTGGATTTAATTGGACTTCCTTCTCTTTTTAGAACAAACAAAGGACAGGGGTATGCTATCATACATGAATCGGGGGCGCATCATCATTTTGATACACCTCCGATGATATTACAATCCTGTACAGCTATTGATAGGATATGGGTCATAGTGGAATAGCGTATTCCTTTAATGATTCCCAGGTAGGTTCGAACTTCCCCTGAGCCATTTTTTCGTTTCTTTCGGACACGAGGACTTGATAGTCTTGTGCCATAAGATTGTTGGCTAGAATCAAGGCCGATGCGGCCAATAAGTGCTTTATCTTCATAGGTAGTATATTTATATGGTTTTTCTGATACAAAATTAAGTCCTTTATTAAAATCGACTATGGTAAAATAACGACCTTTGTTGGAATTTTATCGATATTTTTCATAGATGAATGTGTTAATTGTAGGATTAAATCGATATAGCATGATAATAAATCGATTTTTGCTTGGATAATGAGTTTTGTTTCTTTTAATTTGCACTTTATAAACAAACATTATGGAAAATCAGATAAGGTCTATCGATCATTTGCATTTGCTTACTATCCATGTGGGCTTGGCGGTTCATAATGGTGACTGGAACTGGAAGGAAGTGAGCAGTCCGTTCACTCGCTTATATTATGTAACGAAGGGGGCTGCACGTATTGTTTTGCCTAATGGTACTTGGAATCTTACTCCTCATCATCTTTACTTGATACCGGCATTTACAGTGCATAGTTATGAGTGCGAAGGTGAATTTGAACATTACTA
>CAZJFI010000243.1:0-2698 GCA_964545265.1 uncultured Phocaeicola sp. | reverse complement strand
AGCTGAGGCTCAATATGTTACATTGCCGTGAAGGATGTGAAGGATGATTTGCAAACTAAACACGATTTTACAGAGCGTGAATTGTCCATAGCTTCGGTATAAAAAAAGAGCAGATGTGCATTTCAACACATCTGCTCTTTTTTTATTTATCTATTTTAGTTAGAGAATACTCTTAACGGTTTCAAGCATACCCTTTTCTTGAATAGAATTCAAGTTGGCTACGATAGCATCTGTCAAACCTGGGATGTTGTTCAAGTTTTCACCCCAAATGGATTCTGCTGCCAATACACCTTCGGCAACCTTCTTGGTACAACCGGTTGCCCAAAGTTCCTTCAGCATGTTCATGATTTCAGGAGCATCGTTCGGAACGATTTCAGCACCGTCTTCGCGTACACCACCCTTATAATAAGTAATGATAGCAGCCAAACCAAGAACCAAGCCCTTTGGCAATTCGCCCTTACGTTGCAAATATGTCTTCAAGCCTGGGAGGTCACGAGTTTCATATTTCGGGAAGGAATTAAGCATGATAGAAGTCACTTGGTGATCAACGAACGGATTGTTGAAGCGTTCCAATACATCTTCGGCAAACTTCTGAAGTTCATCTTTCGGCAAGTTCAATGTTTCCATCAATTCGTCGAACATTACCTTATTGATATACTTACCTACCACTTCGTGCTGACAAGCATCGCGTACGATGTTGATGCCCGACAAATAAGCTACCGGAGAAAGAACTGTGTGAGGGCCATTCAAGAGAGTTACCTTTCTTTCGTGATAAGGTTCTTCTGATGGTACGAACAATACGTTCAAGCCAGCCTTGTCTGCCGGGAATTCCTTAGCCACTTCTTGCGGAGCTTCGATTACCCAAAGGTGGAAGATTTCGCCTTGTACAACCAAATTGTCATCGTATTGCAACTTTTCCTTGATAGCATCGATTTCCTTGCGCGGGAAGCCCGGTACGATACGGTCAACCAATGTAGCATATACACCACAAGCACCTTCGAACCACTTCTTGAAGTCTTCGCCAAGGTTCCACAATTCGATATATTGATAGATGGTTTCTTTCAGTTTATGACCGTTCAAGAAAATCAATTCGCACGGGAAGATAATCAAGCCCTTGCTCATATCGCCATTGAATGTTTTGTAACGATGATACAACAATTGAGTCAACTTGCCAGGATAAGAAGAAGCGGGTGCATCTTCGAGCTTACAAGCCGGATCAAAAGCTATACCGGCTTCAGTAGTATTCGAAATAACGAAACGCATTTCTGGTTGTTCGGCCAACTTCATGAACTCATCGTTCTGTGTATAAGGATTCAAGGCACGGCTAATGACATCAATCTTAGTCAAACTATTGACTACTTCCCCTTTATCCAAACCCTGGAGGTTGACATGATACAGACAATCCTGGGCATTCAGCATGTCTACCATACCTCTGTCAATAGGCTGTACAACCACAACACTGCTGTTGAAATCGGTCTTTTCGTTCATGTTATAGATAATCCAATCTACAAATGCACGCAAAAAATTACCTTCACCAAATTGAATGATTCTTTCAGGGCGCTGAGCTTTAGCGCATGTTTCCTTGTTCAATGCTTTCATAAAATATTAATTAATGTGTAATTCATAATTTATACCGAACACTCAAAGCATTTAAAATCTTTAAATATTCGGCACAAAGATACAAATTATTTTGTTATTCCAAGTAAAATATCTACTTTCGTGTTCGATAACGGTTAATAAATCTAAAGAAAAGGAGCCATCTCCCCTTTTAGAGTTCTTAACGATTGTAACCTTTTAAAATATTAACAAATTTAACGAATACAAGTATGAAGAACTTTATGGATGAAAACTTCTTGTTGCAAACCGAAACCGCACAGAAGTTGTATCATGAACATGCGGCTAAGATGCCTATCATTGACTATCATTGCCACTTGATTCCCCAAATGGTAGCCGATGATTATCAATTCAAGTCATTGACTGAAATTTGGTTGGGTGGTGACCACTATAAATGGCGTGCTATGCGTACCAATGGCGTAGATGAACGCTTCTGTACAGGTAAGGATACAACCGATTGGGAAAAGTTCGAAAAATGGGCTGAAACAGTTCCTTATACTTTCCGTAACCCATTGTACCACTGGACACACTTGGAATTGAAGACTGCTTTCGGTATCAACAAGATCTTGAATCCAAAAACTGCACGCGAAATTTACGATGAATGTAACGAAAAGCTTCAAAAGCCCGAATATTCAGCTCGTGGTATGATGCGTCGTTATCACGTAGAAACCGTATGTACTACCGATGATCCTGTAGATTCCTTGGAATATCACATCAAGACCCGCGAAAGTGGATTTGAAGTAAAGATGCTCCCTACATGGCGTCCTGACAAGGCTATGGCCGTAGAAGTTCCTGCTGAATTCCGTGCATACATGGAAAAATTGGCCGAAGTAAGTGGTGTAACTATTTCTACTTTCGACGATATGGTAGCTGCCCTCCGCAAGCGTCATGACTTCTTCGCTGAACAAGGATGTAAATTGTCCGACCATGGTATTGAAGAATTCTATGCTGAAGATTACACCGATGCCGAAATCAAGGCTATCTTTAATAAGGTATATGGTGGCAATGAATTGACTAAGGAAGAAATCTTGAAGTTCAAGTCGGCCATGATGATTGTCTTTGGTGAAATGGATTGGGAAAAGGG
>CAZJFI010000242.1:0-2699 GCA_964545265.1 uncultured Phocaeicola sp. | reverse complement strand
AAAAAAATAACCTGCATCAGTCGTGTCATTTTTCGGACGAAGTCCTCAACAACTCGTCTGAGCGAAGCGAAGAATCTGTATGCATACACGTGGATGTAATCAGATCCTTCACTGCGTTCAGGATGACACTACTAAACTGATGCAACTTATTTTTTACACGTTACTTAAACAAGCAGCTTATGAAATATTTCAGCATTTCTGTATGGCTATTTCTTCTGTTCTTTATTTCTTGTACAGGACAGCAACAGAAAGCTACACCTATAGAAGAAAAAGAAGCTCCAAAGAGTTTCAGCCTACCGGATATTCCCACTATACTCCATTCGCCCGAAGCGAAAGCTGAATATATAGGTGAGCATTATTGGGATAATTTCGATTTTGCAGATACTGCATATATTCATCTGCCGGATATAATGGAACAGGCAATCGTAAACTTTATGCATTTGATGCTTCGTGTTCCTCAGGAAGTGGCGGAAAATTCCATATCCAACCTGTATACTAAAGCTACACCTTATCCTGTTATGCTCCGGTATTTTTGGGAGACGATGTCCCGATATTGGAACAATGCAACTTCTCCAATTAAAAATGAAGAGATGTTCATTGTGTTATGCCAACTGATAGAGAAACATCCGCAGGTGGAAGAAGCACTGAAACAACGTGCAATACATGCCGGTAAATTGGCTGCAAAGAATAGGGTAGGACAGTTTGCAACGGATTTTCTCTATACATTGAGTTCGGGTAAGCAAGGCCGTTTGTCTCAGATAAAGGCAGATTATACGCTTGTGTTTTTCTATGACCCGGATTGTGATATCTGTACAGAAAGTAAGAATCAAATGAAGCAATCGCTTATCTTGAACCAAATGTTGCAAAGTGGAATGCTGAAGATTCTGACCGTATATCCCGATGAGGATATTGCCCTTTGGCGTAATAGGTTGGTAGATATGTCGGGCAAATGGATCAATGCATATGACAAGGAGCAGGTCTTGGCTCGTGATTTATTATACGATTTGTCCTCTATCCCTTCTTTTTACCTCTTGGATAAAGAGAAAAAAGTATTGCTAAAAGATGCCGATTGGAATCAAGTAATGGAATTTTTAGAGATTTATTTGTATACATCTACGAGTATATAAACGGATTTTTCGTCACTTCGTTCCTCAAAATGACATGTTGTGGCAATGGGTATATTGTTTCCTTTCGGATTATTCTAAAAGTAGAGAATTGCAATAAAGTTGTAAAATTACCTTCACATCTGTCACGGTGTTATAACTTGTTTATATTCAGCTTGTAATGGTGAAGGATAGGCAGTTTCACCATCATTCACATCCTTCACCGTTTGGTAAGCGTTTTCACGATTACATCGTTTGAGTAAGTTCTTATGTCTAAGTTCGCTTTGGTAGAACGACGGGTTATGAGGATAAAACGCCGTTTTGTGGAGTATAAAACGGTGTTTTCTATCATGGTTTTTTGGTGAAGGATGTGAAGGAGGGTGAAAGTGTCTATCCTTCACCGTTTCTCATTGATTGACAACTGTTTGTAGGCCGGTGACAGATGTGAAGGTAGTTTTTGAAACTATTTCATGAAACTCCGTTTTTTGATAGGGGTGTCCACGCTTGCGGCTTCGTGGGTGGGTGAGACTACTCTCATCGGCTTGCCTAAGTAAGTGTATAGGGGTATCGTAAGCTCTTTCGTCTGTGCACGTTAGTAGTCTCATGTGTCATCGAGAGTACTTATCCCAACTTACTGATGATGTCAGCCGAAAAATCATCCAAAGAAATGACATTGACTACCGGGAAAGGATGATGGTGTAAGCATTTGAAATGAGCATCGTTGGAAACGATATAGTCTGCTCCACATACAATGGCACAATCTACAAATTTATTGTCGTCTTTATCTTTCTCTATCAGATTGAAACGGAAATATGGATCTTTTCGAATCACATTTCTGGAACGTGCCAAAACCTTCAAAAACATGTCTGCTACTAACGGTGAAGCTTTCTGACTAAGAATCTCTTCGTATTCATGAAGTATTTCATTGGATATACACAACACGTATCGATTGGACATGAACTCAGACCAAAGGAAACGGTACTTACTGTGTATGCCAAGTATCTGGATTAAACAATTGGTATCCAGTACTACAAGTCTACTCTTCATTATGACGCTCTATAGGGAGTACGCAAATGTTGTCCACTCAGATCGTCCAATTTTTCTTGGTTTAGTATGCCTTCGTCCCAAAGTCGTTCCAACTCTTGATCCAATCGTTTGGCATAAAAATTTCTGAGCATATCCATTAACTCATCCATTTCTTCTTTGCTCTTAACTGATGCGAAAGATTCCAAAATCATTATTTGAGCGGAATTTAATACAGTTGCTTCCATATCTTTCTCGGTTTTAGTTTTTGCAAATAAACAAAGAATTCCCCACAATACCAAACAATTCATTTTTTTTATAACTCTTCAGATATTTCATAACCTTCCGAAGAAGTATCCATCGCTAAAAAACAGCAATCGTTAGGAATTTCCGGATTTTATTTGTTCCTTTGCGCTATGTACTGTTACATGGAAAACAATGTTTTCTTTGGTGCAGAACATTGTTTTACCGGGTGTAAAACGATGTGTAAGTATTGTTAACAAATTGATTCAAGAATAATGCATACAAGAAAAGAACAGATGGAAGCCTTTGGACGGTTTCTGGATATATTGG
>CAZJFI010000241.1:0-2703 GCA_964545265.1 uncultured Phocaeicola sp. | reverse complement strand
ATAATTAATCCTAAAGAGAAGAAACGATGAAAAAACAATATATAAACTTGAAAGGTTGCTTGATGTTTGCAACCTGCCTTGTAGCTATGGAAGTAGGTGCGCAGGGATTCTCGCCGGCAGCGTTGGAACAATTGAAGGCACAACGTTTGTGGTTCCAATCACAAAATGCGGCTGGTACTGCATACGACGATGTGCAGAACTATTCTGATGTAAAGTTCAACTACAATCTTCAAGATGGTAACTTTATCCGTCCTCAAGAAGGTCAGAAAGAAACAACCATCGGTGTATCCAGTGAAGGCTTCATCAATTTGGGTAATGCATACGTTTGGGGCTCATTCAGCTTTGAACAAGAAAACTTAAGTGATGCAGGTTACAATGTATCTATTACAGATCCATTCCGTGGCATGCCATACTACTGTATCGATGAACATCAGAGCGATTGGCGCAATCAGTTCTATAACTTGAAATTCCGTGCCGCTACTCCACTTTTGAAAGAACATTGGACCATCGGTGTCGAAGGTACATACATTGCTTCGCTTGCAGCTAAGCAACGCGACCCGCGTATCGATACCCGTTTCTATACATTGGAGTTGATGCCGGGTGTTACTTATAAGATTAACGATAATCATAAGTTGGGTCTTTCATTCCGTTATACTTCTATCAAGGAAGATTCAAGACCTGCTAATGAAAACAACTTCATCGCCAATTATTATTATGAATTGTATGGCTTGGGGACAGCTGTCAAGGGAGTAAGTAATTATGGTACTTATACAACCAACTATTATGGTGACCGTTTTGGTGGTGCTTTGCAATACAACCTCAGCACTGATGCTTGGAACGTATTGTTGGAAGGTAGTTATAGTGTAAAGGCTGAAACAGCTGAAAAAGATTATTCTGAACCCGAATTGGTCGGTTCGGTAAAGGATAAACTGACCGAAGTTTCGTTGAATGCAGTTCGTAATGGTGAAAATTATACTCATTATGTTTCTGCTAACTATCAGAATCGTCACATAGATGGTTATCAATACATCATGAAGTACGATGACTCTGGCTCATTCTTGGGTTGGATGGAACTTCACCGTAATATTCGTTCTACCTACAAGACTTCTGCTGCAGCTTTCAATTATGCTATCAGCAAAAATCGTGGTGTAGAATATAGTTGGAAAGTAGAGCTTGGTGTGGATTATGTAAAGCAGGATGATGAATATTTAATGCCTAATTCTGTAAAGGACCATGAAAATTTGTTGTTCAAATTGGCTTTCAAAAAGAATTTCGTGTTGGGAAACAATTTGAATCGTCGTCTCTTGCTTGACATTCATGGAGCCTACAACAATAATTTGGGTGGTGAATATATATATGGTGGTTCAAATGCTGACTATATATCAGTTACAGAATTAGAACAAGGCTTGCAAAACTATTATACCAGCGATTACTACCGTATTGGTGGTTCGTTGACTTACTCACAACAAGTGAAGGAAGACGCACGAATTAATATGTTTGGTAAGCTTGCATTTGATTATGTAGGTACTTCCGACTATGATTACGACAAGCGCACTTACTTGTCAGTAAGTTTGGGCTGTAACTTCTAATATTATAGTAGTTAGAAATAGAATCTCGTGTCATTCTGAACGTAGTGAAGAATCTGTATGCATAAAGTGATGTAACAGATTCTTCGCAAGGCTCAGAATGACACGACGGTTAAAGTGATGAATATTAAATCTTAAATCATTAAAAATATGCGTAAACTAATCACAAGTGGTTTGTTGCTTTGTGGTGCTATGGCCTTGCAAGCACAGACTTTTGTAAAACCGGCTATGAAAGTTACTGAAACTTCGTTTGCCGTGATTACTGATAAGGGAACGTATCAGGCCTGTGAAGCCGACCTCAAAGCCTATCAGGAAACTTTGGGAGCGGAAGGCTTGCCTACGTTCATAGTGTATAACGACTGGAAGAAGCCCGAAGATGTAAAGAAGGTCATTGCCAAGCTTTACAAGAAAAACAATCTGGAGGGTGTGGTTTTCGTGGGTAATGTACCCATTGCCATGATTCGCAAGGCACAGCACATGACTTCTGCCTTCAAGATGGACGAAGTGGAACATCCGTTCAGAGAATCATCTGTACCCAGTGACCGTTTCTACGATGACTTCGATTTGAAGTTCGATTTCTTGAAACAGGATAGTGTAGAAAACAACTTCTTCTACTACAACCTGGCTATCGAATCTCCACAAAAGATTCAATGTGACATCTATTCGGCCCGTATCAAGGCCATCGATAATGGTGAAGATGCTTATGCTCAAATCAGCCGTTATTTGAAGAAGGCAATCGCTGAACACAAGTCGGGTAACAAGCTCGACCAGTTCTTCTCGTATACAGGTGATGGCTCTTATTCCAACTCGATGGTGGCATGGACTCCCGAAGCTCATACCATCCGCGAACAAATGCCGAAGGTATTCGACCGTGAAGGACGTGCGCGTTTTATCCGCTACAATTTCAGCGAATATCCAAAGGATGATGTCATCAATATGTTGAAGCGTGAAGACCTCGACCTTTCTATCTTCCACGAACATGGTGTGCCCGAACGTATGTACTTGTCTGGTTCTCCTGAAACCGTAGCATGGAACGACCATGTGGATGCCATGAAATACTATTGGCGTGGATTGGCCCGTCGTTATGAAAATCGCCCGAAGGATTTCCAAGGCATGT
>CAZJFI010000240.1:0-2726 GCA_964545265.1 uncultured Phocaeicola sp. | reverse complement strand
CGCAGGTAAATCAGGGTTTGTTTCTGACGGCACGGACTTTCAATGTATTCATACGTGGTTTGTTCTCATTTATGGAACCGAACGTGTTATTATAGAATGTATAGGAATGGGCATAAGCCTCCTTATCCGAACCTGCCGTAGACGACCAATATTCACCACGCAAAGGAGAAATGGCATCCGAACCTACACCTGTTTCGACCAATCCTTGAGCTTCGGCTGAAGACGGGAGATAGCATTCAATGATATCTTCACCATTGCGGAATTATCAGGCCAACAGAAACTTACCCTTGCAATTCCTCCAATTCCAACGAAGCGGTTTCCCATTCCTCCACCACGGCATCGAGCAGCTTTTTGAGTTGCTGGTGTTCCTCGTAAAGCTTCATATCAGAAGCTCCTTCGGGAGTGGTCATGCGTGCTTCCACCTCGGCTATCTGGGATTCTATCTTTTCGATACGGGCTTCGCAATCGGTCACTTGCTTTTCCAGCTTCTTAATCTTTTTGTTGAGTTCCTTCTGCGCCTCGTAAGAGAGTTTGTTTTCGCTTACGGGAGCTTCTTCTTTCTTGGTTGCCGAGGCGGTTGGCGAGGTAGAAAGTTGCAATTCGTCCAGGCTCTCTATCTGCTTCTTGCGCAGGAAGTCGTAGATGCCACCCATGTGTTCGCGCACCTTTCCTCCGCCAAATTCGTAAACCTTAGTAACAAGCCCATCGAGGAACTCACGGTCGTGCGAAACCACAATCACCGTGCCGTCAAATTCACGGATGGCTTCCTTCAGCACATCCTTGGAGCGCATGTCGAGGTGGTTGGTCGGTTCGTCGAGGATGAGGAAGTTGACGGGTTCCAGCAAGAGCTTGATCATGGCCAATCGGCTCCGTTCTCCTCCCGAAAGCACTTTTACCTTCTTTTCCGAAGCTTCACCACCAAACATGAAGGCACCTAATATGTCGCGAATCTTGAGGCGGATATCACCCTTGGCCACATAGTCGATGGTGTCGAACACAGTCTTGTTCTCGTCGAGCAATTGGGCCTGGTTCTGCGCAAAATAACCTATCTGCACATTGTGTCCCACGGTGAGCTTGCCTTCAAAAGGTATCTCGTCCATGATACACTTCACAAGGGTGGTTTTTCCTTCGCCGTTCTTGCCTACAAAGGCTACTTTCTCGCCTCGCTTGATGGTGAGGTTTACGTGGCTGAACACCGTTTGTACGCCATAGTTCTTCTTCACCTCATCACAAATGATGGGGTAATCGCCCGAGCGCATGGCAGGCGGGAACTTCAGGCGCAAGGCCGAGTTGTCTTCTTCGTCAATCTCGATGGGGACAATCTTTTCCAGTTGCTTGATACGGCTCTGCACCTGTACGGCCTTGGTGGCCTTATAACGGAAGCGTTCAATGAAGTCTTCAGTGTCTTGTATCTGCTTCTGCTGGTTTTCGTAAGCGCGTAGTTGCTGCTCACGACGTTCCTTGCGAAGCACCACAAACTCATCGTAGGGCACCTTGTAGTCATAGATGCGTCCGCAAGAAATCTCGATGGTGCGGTTGGTTACATTATTGATGAAGGCACGGTCGTGCGAAACGAGCACCACGGCCCCTGCATTCACCTTGAGGAAGTTTTCCAGCCATTGGATGGACTCGATATCAAGATGATTGGTAGGTTCATCCAGAAGGAGCACATCGGGTTTCTGCAACAGGAGTTTGGCCAATTCGATACGCATACGCCATCCGCCACTGAACTCGGAAGTGGAACGGTTGAAATCGTTCCTACTGAATCCCAAGCCCATGAGGGTGCGTTCTATTTCGGCCTGATAGTTCATGCCTCCCATCATCTGCAGACGTTCGTTTTCGTGGGTAAAGGCATCAATCAGTTTCTGATAGTCCTCCGAATCGTAATCGGTGCGGTCGGCCAGTTCCTGATTCATGCGGTTCAGGTTCTGTTGCATCTCGAAGATGTGTTCGAAGGCAGTTTCGGCTTCCTGCATCACAGTGCGTGTATCGCTCAGAATCATGACCTGTGGCAAATAGCCTACGGTTACTTCCTTGGGCATGGCCACCACTCCCGAAGTGGGTTGTTGAAAGCCTGCCAATATCTTGAGCATGGTGGATTTGCCCGCCCCGTTCTTGCCCACTAAGGCAATGCGGTCACGCTTGTTGATTACATAAGACACCTCGTCAAACAAGGGTGTCACCCCAAACTCTACTTTCAAATTATCTACGGATACCATATACCTTTATCTGTTATCGAAACGATTGCAAAGATACAATTATTTTCCCATTGTCATTCAGAACAAAGGGCAGAATCTTCCCTATAAGTGTCATCCTGAGCCATGCGAAGGATCTGTATACATCAACGTTTATGTATTCAGATTCTTCGTCGCTTTGTTCCTCAGAATGACATCTAAAAATGGAAAAGAATTTCTGAAAAAGTGTAAACGATACACGTAAAATTAAAAACAATGTTAAGAAACATACTTTTTCCCTCACATAATTTGCAGATAACCGAAAAAGCCGTACCTTTGCATTGTGTTTTTCATAGTATTAGATTTAAGGTTAACAAAAGGTTGGAGCAAAGCGTTGCTCCTTTTTTTTGCCCATACCTCTCGTTGTATTTTACCCCATAAAAAATGTCATCCTGAACGATAGTGAAGGATCTGTATACATCTGCTTCATGCACTCAGATTCTTCGCTAACGTTCAGAATGACACGACTAATTGATATTCTAAATCTTCTCC
>CAZJFI010000239.1:1557-2740 GCA_964545265.1 uncultured Phocaeicola sp. | reverse complement strand
TTATGCTGCGGATTTAAGGTCTTTCTTATTTCTCTATATAGTCCCCATTGCTTCGTATTAACTCGATGAGTTTGTCTACAGCTTGTTCTTCGGGGATATTCTTTTCAATACATTCCTTTTTCTTATAAAGGCTGACTTTTCCACGGCCGGCTCCCACATAACCATAATCGGCATCGGCCATTTCCCCGGGACCGTTTACAATGCAGCCCATGATGCCTATCTTCAGTCCTTTCAAGTGAGAAGTGGCAGCTTTGATGCGGGCAATGGTCGACTCAAGGTCGTAAAGTGTACGTCCGCAACCGGGACAGGAGATGTATTCAGTCTTGCTGGTACGGATGCGTCCGGCCTGTAAGATACCAAATGCGGTTGTGTCTACCACCGTATGAGGTAAATTACCTTGGTTGAACAAGAAAATACCATCACACAATCCGTCGAATACCAAAGCTCCCATATCAGCGGCCGATTTGATTTGTAGGTCTTCGGCCTTGTCTTCTTGGTAGTGCTGGAAGAAAACTACCGGGTTTTTCAACCCTTCGTATATCAGTTCGTGTACCATGGCGCGGAACTCACCCAAACGGTTGGGATGGTTGCTTTGTGCCACAATCACCACTTCAGGATGATGTTTTAGAGCGGCTACCACTTCGTCGGTCATGGCCATATAAGAAAGGAACAGGAACTTGAGCGGGCATTGCACATGATGCAATCCTATCATCTGTTCGTAGTTGAAGGCCGGATATACATTCTTTTCTTCCGGATTCCAGACGTTGGCATCTACAATGTAACCGATATCTTCCCGACGATCTTCGGGTAAAGACTTTCCGCAATAGATATAATCGGGCTTGAATTGTTCATCCACTTCCGTATTACCGTCCAAACGGTCGGCTATGACGATGGGCAGGTTGTCGCCGCCAATGTTTTTGATGGCAGTGGTCTCTCTACGAACGGGGGAGAGGTAATTGAATGTAGTTGCCATCCGACCCGGAATGTATGGGTGACCATTTCGTTGCAAGATATAGTCCACTAATTTGCGGGCTACCGGAATTTCGGCTTCGGGAGCTTCGCTGAGCGATACGCGGATGGTGTCTCCCAATCCGTCGGCTAACAATGCACCGATACCTAATGCTGATTTGATGCGACCGTCTTCTCCGTCTCCGGCTTCGGTCACTCCTAAATGAAGCGGAAA
>CAZJFI010000239.1:0-1457 GCA_964545265.1 uncultured Phocaeicola sp. | reverse complement strand
CAGATGTTGAGGAAAGGAACCAGCCTTTCCCGTATTTTCTCAATTTCCAAAGCATATTCCTCATCGGTATACTCCAATTTCTTGAAGGTACGTGCAGCGTCTACGTAGTTACCCGGATTGATACGTACCTTTTCTACGTATTGTGCGGCTACATCGGCTACGTTGGGATTGAAGTGCACATCGGCTACCAATGGAGTGTTATATCCTTGCGAACGAAGGCCGATGTTGATATTCTTCATATTCTCGGCTTCGCGTACTCCTTGGGTGGTGAGACGTACATATTCTCCTCCTGCATCAATGATGCGTATGGCTTGTTCTACACAGGCCTCGGTATCCATCGTGATGGTATTCGTCATACTTTGGATACGTATAGGATTGGCGCCACCCATAGGGGTAGCGCCAATGTTTACTTCGGTTGACTCACGACGTGAGTAATTGAATAAATCCATTAATTCGTTTTATAGGTGTATTTCACTTCTTTCAGCTCTTTGTTGGCCTTTACAATCTTGTTTTTCAATCCTGTCTTGTAAGCGGCAAACTTTTCGGCCAATTCTGCATCGGCCAATGCCAATATTTGTACGGCAAGGATAGCAGCATTCATGGCTCCGTTGATGGCTACGGTAGCAACAGGGATACCCGGAGGCATCTGGATGATGGAGTAAAGGGCATCTACGCCGTCGAGTACAGAACCTTTGATGGGTACGCCAATAACGGGGAGAGTAGTGCTGGCTGCAATGACTCCCGGTAGTGCAGCTGCCATTCCGGCTGCGGCAATAATCACTTTAATGCCACGATTGGCTGCGTTCTTGGCAAACTCCTCTACGGCTTCCGGTGTGCGGTGTGCCGAAAGAGCATTCATTTCAAAAGGTACTTGCATCTCGTCGAGCAACTTGGCCGCCTTCTCCATAACAGGGAGGTCGGAAGTGCTGCCCATGATAATACTTACGATTGGTTTCATTCTTTATTATTAAAATTATTATTCCAACCCAGCCTGATAAGCTGCAGCATCGAGCAAGTCTTCTACATCGGCTACGTCGTTGGGTTTAATCTTGATTAACCAGCCTTCGCCATATGGATCTTGGTTTACCAATTCCGGATTGTCGGCCAAAGCTTCGTTTTGTTCCAAAACTTCTCCTGCTACAGGGAGGAAAAGGTCAGATACAGTCTTTACTACTTCAATAGTACCAAAAACTTCACCTTGTTCCAAAGTTTCGCCTACAGAAGGGATATCGATGAATACGATGTCGCCCAATTGGTCTTGTGCATAGTCGGTAATACCTACATACGCTTCGTCGCCTTCGATGCGTATCCATTCATGTTCACTGGTGTACTTGATGTTAGTTGGATAGTTCATGATGTTACATTTATTAAGGTTAATATAATTTTTCGTCAAATAAACAAAATTCCGATGACACCGCAAAACATTCCGGTCATAAATCCTGCAAAAACCTCAAATA
>CAZJFI010000238.1:0-2742 GCA_964545265.1 uncultured Phocaeicola sp. | reverse complement strand
ATCCATCGAACTTTATCTCTTGCAAGGAAAACGGAATAAGATTTCTTATTTTCAGAGGGACATTGCCAGAATGTACGATGTTAAGAACGTTCCGGACAGTGCCTTGCATTATTATCAAGAAGCTTGCCAAACAGCCTTGGAGGATGGGGATTCTATGCGATATTATGGCATATTGGGAGAATTGGGAGGATATTATTACGAAACAGGTCATCTCGATAAGGCTAAAAGAGCATTATCTGTCGCAGAAAAAGAAAGTAAGCGACAAAACAAGACCCACATTTACATTAAATTGGGGAATATTTACGAGGAAGCCAATCAATGGGATTCCGCATACCATTATTACAAAAAAGTCTTATCTTCCAATGACATATACAAGAAATATAATACTTATTATAACTTGGGATGGATGGAGTCACGAAAAGGCAATCATTCGCAAGCAATGGAATATATGAAGCAACATGTTTTGCTAAGAGATTCT
Source organism: uncultured Phocaeicola sp. (assembly GCA_964545265.1). Lineage (GTDB taxonomy): Bacteria > Bacteroidota > Bacteroidia > Bacteroidales > Bacteroidaceae > Phocaeicola. The sequence continues at coordinate 2,264 of CAZJFI010000238.1, read as the reverse complement.
ATAGACAAAATAAAAGAAACAGAAGCCATCGCCAAAATCAATTCCCTATATAATTATCAGCATACGGAAGCAGATAATATCAAACTCATTGACCAACAAGAACAGCATCGGATGTATATCGCTATTTTGGAATTATCTATATTGTTTCTATTGGCTACAAGCTTTTCAGTCTTCTTCTATTTACAAAAAAGAAAGCTGAAAGCAATATTGCATGAAAAGAAATTGAAAGAGTTTGAAATGCGGAAGAATGAAAAAAGTCAAGTGGCATTGGAAGCTATTCTAGAAGAAATGCAGGTTGTCAACAAGAAACTGGAGAACAAGAAAAAAGAAAATGTGGATCTACAGAATAAAGTTTTGCTTTTAGAAAAGGAACTGTTGAACCTTCATGAAAGACAGATTCGCATTACCCAAGAAAAACAAAAGCTAAATGTACAGCTTTTGAAAGATATGGACATTTATAAAAGATTTCACGAAGCATCTCAAGCAAACGCTACCACAAGAATTTCTTTGGACTCTTCCGAATGGCAAGAACTCACGGATGCCATTAACCAGACATACCCTAAATTTACAGAGCGTCTATCAGAACTTTATCCAATGTCTCCAATTGAATTGCGTGTATGCTGTCTGATAAAGATTTGTATATCTCCGGCAGGAATCGCCCGGTTGGTCTGCCGTACTCGGTCTAACATTACTTTAATCAGAATCCGACTTTACGAGAAGATACACAAAAAGCCTGGAACCTCCGAACTATTTGATAAATTTATCGAAGAAATATAGAAAAAGTTCCTCTACAAACACCTTGCAAACGCATTTGTAAACACTTTGCACAATTTTGTAAACACCATACAGCATCATTTAATGATATTTTCATGTATGTTTGTAAGCGTAAACTTTATAGAACAATATTATGAAACTCTGTGTGGTGAAGAGTTATTTTTTCATAGTATGCCTAAGGAGATTGAAATTTAAAATAAACTAACACTTAAAATTTTGAAGTATGAGAAAATCATTATCATTGTTCTTGTGGACAACCCTAATGTGTGGCTTTGCATCGTGTAGTGATGATGAAAAGGTAACTTTGCTGGATATTCCCACCAAACTCGTAAACAATAAATTTGCATACCAAACTCTGGTATATGACGGCATCGAAAAGGACACGATTAATTTCGTGAATTTTGAAGTCTTGAACGCAACCGCTCAAAGTGACGGAAAAATTTATACTGCCGATATGAAACTTTCCTTCCCTACCTTTCTCTACAATCCTATAAACAGACAAGCATTTCAGCTTGAATATCAAGTTAATGCAGTTTCTACCGAAGAATATATCTCTTTTAACGGCGATTGCATACACAATACAGACTTCCCCCGATATTCAGTAGAAGGAGTCTATCGCTCTATGACCTATGCAAACACCAGCATCAGGGATACCCTACGTGTTAATCTAAAGCGCTCATCTTCACCGACTTCCTTTACTGGAAAAACGTATGAACTGATTTTGGATGAAGATTTGTTTATACTAGACGATTTCATGGACAACATGTATGGTGAATACAATGCCAGCACAACAGCAAAAAAAGGTATTCCGTACTATCTTAATTACCTTAAGGACAAGACCGGTGCCGTCTCATACAGATTCACATTCAAAGAAGATGCCCACCTTGTTGTCGAAAAGAAGGATGCCATGACTGAACAATACATAACTTTGGGAAACCGTTTCAAGTATTTCCCTATCGATGACAACTTGATGTACATTGAGATGGATTGGAAAACAGCTGTAAATTTATCCAAATTACTCTATGCAGCTCCAAATATAGACCAGCCTGATATTTACTGGTTTGATTACAATTTGGATTTTATGGATATTTACGACCTGATTCTTTGTTTCAGGATGCATGGCAATGAACTCAGACTTGCTATCGGTGACAAGAAGGGGAGAAACATGAGATGGGCACTCTACCAATGGATAGACTATGAAGAAGGGAAAAAATATTGGACGGGAAACAACAATCCTTTCTTGGAATTATATGCGACTTGGGAACAAATGGCCAACAGTAGCGACCAACTTTGGTGGTGCCTGAAAGAAAAATAAATCAAATTAGGAACCCACCGGATAGCCCGTCATTGATATTTTCACCTCAATGGCGGGTTCTTTTCATAAAGCCAGGAAAAAGGAACTTCAACGAGAATTGGATTCACTTTCCATACAGACAAAAAAACGGCCGCCCTTCTTGGAAGGACGGCCTTCGTCATACTTTTTCAGATTG
>CAZJFI010000237.1:0-2743 GCA_964545265.1 uncultured Phocaeicola sp. | reverse complement strand
GAGTTCGAGCCTCTCCTCCCGTGCGAAAGAAAGTGGATGTAGAAATACATCCACTTATTTTTTATGATTATTCAAAAAGAACGATGACAAAAGCATTACTTATCATATTAGGTTTTATATCGTTGGTATTAGGAATCATAGGTATATTTTTACCTATCCTCCCTACTACCCCATTCCTATTACTCTCGGCTGCCCTCTTTTTCCGAAGCTCTGCTAAATTATACGAATGGCTCATCCACCAAAAATACCTGGGCACATATATACGCAATTTCAGAGAATATCGTGCCATCCCCTTACGCGCCAAAATCATTTCCGTTTCTATGGTCTGGATTACACTTCTTTATTGCACCTTTGTCACCACAGAGGTTATTTGGTTACGCATCTTCTTCATTATACTCGCAACAGGTATAACCTGGCATATTTTATCATACAAAACCCTAAAATAGGCAAGGAAAGGACTTATTTTACACTTTTTTCTTAAAAACATTTCAAAATATTTTCAAGTTTAATTTCAATTCTATACATTTGTGTAGAATTTGGAGTAAAATGACAGAAGAAGACAAAAGGCTTATCAGAACATTCGAGGCTAAAATGAGACATTTCATGTTTCTATACGATCAGTTAGAACAAGAAAATGATCAATTAAAGCAACAACTTGTAGACAAGGACAAGCAAATAGCCCGTTTGGAAGTAAGCCAAAAAGAATTGGAAGTCAGATTCACCAATCTAAAGATAGCTCGTACAATCAGTTTGTATGACAAAGACATTAAAGATGCCAAGCAACGATTGACGAGTTTAGTGCGTGAAGTCGACAAATGCATCGCTTTATTAAACGAATAATAAATAAGTGATTGTATATGATAGACGAGAAAATGATGAAAATCAATTTGCTGATTGACTGCCAACCATACCCGTTAAACATTCGTCGCGAAGATGAATTGCTTTATAGGGATGCAGCCAAGCTGATAGATAAGACATTGAATAAATATAGGGAGTGGATGCCCAACTTCGATGCAAACAAGCATTGGGCTATGGCAGCACTTGAATTGGCATTCAATAATATTTCTATGAAAGACAAGAACGATACCAAACCCTATTTGGAAAAGCTGGAAGAGCTGTCAAAAGAGTTGGATAGTTATATCAGTAAGAAATAAGTTATTAAACATAAGGATATTCGCGCACGCCTTAACTTTCGGGAGAAGAGTTCCCGATGGGTAGGTGATGCGCTTTTTTTAATATATAAACTAATAAAAAAAATGGCAACAATAGCAATATCAGTTGTATGTTTCATCGTTGGCGGTGGCTTGGCATACTGGTTCTTCCGATATGGGTTGAAGAACAAGTATAACTCCATCATCAAAGAAGCAGAAACAGAAGCAGAAGTTATCAAGAAAAACAAGTTGCTGGAAGTGAAGGAAAAGTTCCTGAACAAAAAGGCAGATCTGGAAAAAGAAGTAGCTGTACGCAACCAAAAGATACAGCAAGCAGAAAACAAGTTGAAGCAGCGCGAACTTATGCTGAACCAGAAGCAGGAAGAAGTACAGCGTAAGCGCAATGAAGCAGAAGCTATCAAGGAAAATCTGGAAGCCCAAATTGTAATCATCGACAAGAAAAAAGAAGAGCTGGATAGATTGCACTCACAAGAACGCGAAAAATTAGAAGCCCTTTCAGGCCTTTCAGCGGAAGAAGCTAAGGAACGTTTGGTAGAATCGTTGAAAGAAGAAGCAAAAACACAAGCTGCTTCCTACATCAACGACATCATGGAAGAAGCCAAGCTAACAGCCAACAAAGAGGCAAAGCGCATCGTTATCCAATCCATCCAACGTGTTGCTACAGAAACAGCCATCGAGAATTCTGTAACTGTTTTCCATATAGATTCCGATGAAATCAAGGGTCGAATCATTGGACGTGAAGGCCGTAACATCCGTGCATTAGAAGCTGCTACAGGCGTAGAAATCGTTGTTGACGATACTCCCGAAGCTATCGTACTTTCAGCCTTTGATCCTGTTCGTCGTGAAATTGCACGTTTGGCTTTGCATCAGTTGGTAACCGATGGACGTATCCACCCGGCCCGTATTGAAGAAGTGGTAGCCAAAGTTAAGAAGCAAGTAGAAGAAGAAGTTATTGAAACCGGTAAACGTACAACCATAGACTTGGGTATACATGGCTTGCATCCGGAATTGATCCGTATTATCGGTAAGATGAAATATCGTTCTTCGTATGGCCAGAACCTGTTGCAACACGCCCGTGAAACAGCCAACCTTTGTGCTGTCATGGCATCAGAACTCGGTTTAAATCCCAAGAAAGCTAAACGTGCCGGCTTGTTGCATGACATTGGTAAGGTACCCGATGAAGAACCGGAATTGCCACACGCACTCTATGGTATGAAGTTGGCCGAAAAATACAAGGAAAAAGCCGACATTTGCAATGCGATTGGCGCTCACCACGAAGAAGTGGAAATGACCAGCTTATTGGCTCCTATCGTTCAGATTTGCGATGCTATTTCTGGTGCTCGTCCAGGTGCACGCCGTGAAATCGTCGAAGCATACATTAAGCGTTTGAACGATCTTGAACAATTGGCCATGTCATATCCGGGAGTAACCAAGACTTACGCTATCCAAGCTGGCCGTGAGCTCCGTGTGATTGTGGGCGCAGACAAGATTGACGACAAGCAAACCGAAAGTTTGTCAACCGAAATCGCCAAGAAGATTCAAGATGAAATGACTTATCCGGGACAAGTAAA
>CAZJFI010000236.1:0-2766 GCA_964545265.1 uncultured Phocaeicola sp. | reverse complement strand
ACATCATCAGTCGGAAAGATGCCGAAGCAATGAAAGGCTACTTGATGAAAATCCGTCAAAAAATCAAATAAAACATAAAGAGATGAAAAGAAAAGTAAAGATGTTGGCATTGCTGTTAGGTATGGCAATAGCCGTTCCAGCCACCACCATGGCGCAGGATGAAGTAGAGACAAGCGTTGGTGCCGACTTGGTAAACAAATCCATTTGGCGTGGCCAGGATTTGGGTGGAGTAAGTATCCAACCGTCTTTATCCATTGCTTACAAAGGATTGTCGTTAACCGCATGGAGTTCAGTGGGTATTGACAAGGAAGACGACAAGGAAATCGACCTGACATTGGCCTACGAAACCGGTGGTTTCAGTATTTCGGTTACCGACTATTGGGTAGCTCCTTATGGTGAAGGAACCAAGTACTTTAAATACGGTGCCCATTCTACCGCCCATGTATTCGAAGCACAGATAGGTTACGACTTTGGTGCATTGGCCGTGAATTGGTACACCAACTTTGCCGGAGCCGATGGAGTGAACGAAGATGGCGACCGTGCCTATTCATCCTACGTCAGCCTTGCGGTTCCCTTCACATTAGGCGGTTTGGAATGGACAGCCGAAGTGGGTGCTACCCCTTGGGCAAACGACTATTATGCCGAAGCCGACGGGTTTACCGTTTGCGACATCAGCTTAGCAGCCAGCAAAGAAATCAAGATTACAGATTCATTCAGTCTGCCGGTATTTGGCAAGCTAATTTTCAACCCGGCCACCGAAGGAGCCTATTTCACTTTCGGACTCAGTTTCTAATAAATAAAGTGGGTGTGTCGAAATGAAAACATACTATCATTATGTCTTGTCATTCTGAACGAAGTGAAGAATCTGTTTACATAAAGTGGGCGTAATCAGATCCTTCGCAATGCTCAGGATGACACATTGATAGGAAATTTCTATTTCGACACACCCACATTTTTAAAACCAATTCATCAACCCACGAAGATAAGCCGTCAGTTCACCAGCCATCTTCTCATGCTGCCATTTGCTGGGATGATAATCGGCACCATAGCCTAAATCTCCCGTTTGCCAGGACATGTCAAAACGATACACTTGTTTATCCCCGGCAATGCGAGCCTCACGAACGACATCATCCATGGCATACTTCACATGTTCCAATGCTTGTCCCAACAGCATAGAACCGGTCAGGAATACAATCTTCGCATTCGGATAGTGCTTACGAAGGGTAATCAGGAAATTTCGGTATCCATTTTCCAAGAAGTCACGATCATAGTTATTCAAACTGATATCGTTTGTTCCTAAATTCACACATACCACATCGGGAGTATATTTGGAAAAGTTCCATTTCTCAGAAGGAACGCCAAACAATGTTTGTTCATACATGGAAGGCATATTGTCCTTGCTTCCGGTTTTCGGTGCACCATAATTCCGATAAATGCCAATACCACTACGAGCCACGACCAAGTGCTGTGCCTGCAAGTTACGGGCGGTAATGGCTGCATAACTATAATAATGGTTTTCTGTTTCATCACTGAACCCTTCCTTGGGATTGGTACTCTCTACCCCATATCCGCAAGTAATGGAGTTACCGATAAATTCAATCTTACGCTTTGGCAAATAAGGTGCTCTCAAAGTCTTGGCTCCTTCATCCAAAATAAAGCCACGGAATTCAGGCATTCGTTGATAACCTTCAATGACATACATCAAGCGGACTTCATGCACTTCATCGCGCAAGCATGTGGCCAGCGTCACAATAGAATCCTTGGGAGCATTGAAACTTACCTTAAATGGTTTTCCATTATCTATCTGTGCCATAAAGTAGCCGCTCATCGGCTTGGCCATCATCTTCAGGGAAGTTCCATCAAAACGGGCATTAATCTGTACTCCAGGATAAGTAAAGGCAGCTACATCGGGGTTCTTGAAACTCACCCGACCTACATATTGGATATTTGAATGACTGGCTTTTACGATAGTTCCTTCCGGCTGAATGGCTTGAGCCTTACCCACCATTGCCATTGCCGCCATAACTAACAGGCAAAGCCCCTTCTTTATCATGGTTGTATTCTTCATTTGATTGTAATTTTTCGTTTGGAGGTGTAAAGTTACTAAAAATGTTTGTAAAACGGAGTGAATTATTTACTTTTGTCCTCAAAAGAACAAAAATGAAAGCATTTCGAACAATCTTCCTATCATTGATTACTTTACTCCTTGTCTGTTCCTGCAACGACAAGCCCTCCCCCATGCAACACTACCTGTGCGAGTTTATACAGAAATACCCCGAAGCAACCCTACAGGACATCTATAAAGGAAGTTTTCAGGATGTATTCGGACCGGCCCACATACTGACCAACCGTAGTTCTGTAGAGAATTACATCCAATACGAAATAAGCCATGCCGATACATTACAAGGCGATGAATACGAACCCTGTAGTTGGCAAGGAAGATTCTATCGTGTAAACCTTTCGGTCATCAAAGACGGGAAAGTTCCGATGGATGTATTTGTAGATGCATTCATGCAAAGTGCCAATGGAATAGACACTACCCTCACCTCTGCCTGGCTGGAAGAATGGGAATTACTATTGAAAGAAGTAAAGGTGGCAGCCCCCCATCTGAAGCATTTCACCGAAGACTCCCTCGCCATCAGCCAATTATTGGAAGAAGGACATTATGTAGTACATCACAGCGAGGTATTCAACGAAACCTACCATCCGCATTACCGCATCATCCGCAAGGATTTGTTCGAAGAAAAGATTTTGCCGAGGTTAAAG
>CAZJFI010000235.1:0-2766 GCA_964545265.1 uncultured Phocaeicola sp. | reverse complement strand
ACTACAAGCGGACAGCGTTCATAATCTTATTCAAAGCCCCGGCATTGTTCACCACATAATCACCGGCAGCCTTACCCGCTTGTTGCAAACAAGCCTTATCACTCAAAAACTTATCCATCAGTTGTTTGAAGTCTTCGTATCCGTTTATTTCAAAGCCGCCCTTCTGTTGCAACAGGTGCCGGGCTTCGCGGAACTTCTTGTTGTTAGGGCCAAAGATTACGGGAATGCCATACACAGCTGCTTCCAGCACATTATGGATACCAACTCCAAAGCCACCGCCTACATACGATATCTCGCCATATCGGTAAATGGAAGAAAGCAAGCCATAGCAATCCACTATCAGGCAATCGGCTTTACCTACTTCAGCTTCCGTTGCCTGTGTATAGCGTATGCATGAACGGTTCAACTTCGACATGATTTCCTTCAGATGGCTGTCACTCACCACATGAGGAGCAATGACCAGCTTCATTTCGGGATGTTCATTGAAGTATTTGATAAAGATTTCTTCATCCGGGCCCCAGGAGCTTCCGGCTACAAAAGTGAGTGCATCGCCCTTGAACTTCTCCACAATGGGGAGCCGCTTGGCTGCCGCATGGATATCGAACACCCGGTCGAAACGGGTATCGCCCACCACGGTTACATCCTCTACACCGATAGTGGCCAACAGCTGCTTGGAAGCTTCATTCTGCACAAAGAGATGGGCAAATGTCTTCAGCACCTTGCGATAATCCTTTCCATACCAACGGAAGAAAATCTGATTGGGACGGAAGATGGACGAAACACTGTAAACCGGTATTCCTTTTACTTGCAAGGCATTCAAGTAATTCTGCCAAAATTCGTACTTGATGAAAAATGCCATAGAGGGACGAGCCAACTCGATGAACTTCCGCACATTACCCGGTGTATCGAAGGGCAAATAGCAGACGATGTCCGCCCCTTCATAATTCTTACGGACTTCGTAGCCCGAAGGCGAGAAGAATGTCTGGAGAATCTTATACTGCGGATACTCCTTACGGATACGCTCTATCAACGGACGCCCTTGTTCAAACTCGCCCAACGAGGCCGCATGGAACCAAATGTAACGCGCATTTCTGTCTATCTGTTTACGAAGCTTATCGAACACCTCCCGATGGCCTTTCACCATCTTGGCCGGCTTCGAGCTGAACAAGGCGGCTACCTTGACCGCAAACAGATAAACATATATGGCTATATTATACATCATACTATTTTATAATCACTTGAGCACTTCAACGGCACGACGGATACGCGCCAAAGTCTCTTCTTTTCCCAATACTTTTGTTATATCGAAAATATGCGGGCCTTTTCCTTCGCCCACCAAAGTCAAGCGGAAAGCATTCATCACATTACCCATGTGATATTCCTTGTCGGCAATCCATTGCATCACCACCTTTTCCTGGTTTTCGGCCGAGAAATCGTCCAACGATTCCAACAACTGTGCCAGCTCGGTCATGCGTTCTGCCGAATCTTCTTTCCAACGTTTCTTGCGGGTCTTTTCATCGTATTCGGCAGGAGCCACGAAGAAGAATTTGCAAGTGTCCCACAATTCCTTGACAAAACTTACACGTTCCTTCATCAAACCTACCACGGTAGTCACCACTTCTTTCGATGCTTCTACACCATTGGCTTGCAAAATAGGCATGAACAAATCGGCCAACTCGCCATTGTCCTTCATCTTGATGTATTCGTGGTTGAACCATTTGCCCTTTTCAAAATCGAACTTGGCTCCGGCTTTGCTACAATGGCTCAAATCGAACAATTGCACCAACTCATCGAGTGACATGATTTCTTGATTGGTTCCCGGATTCCATCCCAACAATGCCAAGAAATTGATGACCGCTTCGGGCAAATAACCCGATTCACGATAACCCGAAGATACATCACCGGTCTTAGGGTCGTGCCATTCCAACGGGAACACAGGGAAGCCCAGACGGTCACCGTCGCGCTTGCTCAATTTGCCGTTGCCATCAGGCTTAAGCAACAAGGGAAGGTGTGCAAACTCCGGCATGGTTTCTTCCCATCCGAAAGCACGGTAAAGCAACACATGCAAAGGAGCAGAAGGCAACCACTCTTCGCCACGGATTACATGAGACACTTCCATCAAATGGTCATCTACAATATTAGCCAAGTGATAAGTGGGGAGTTCGTCGGCCGACTTATACAGCACTTTGTCATCCAATACCGATGAATTGACTACCACTTCACCACGTATAATATCATGGACATGTACTTCTTCATTTGGTTCAATCAAGAAACGAACTACGTATTGTTTTCCTTCGGCAATCAGGGCATCAACCTCTTCCTTCGGCATAGCCAAAGAGTTGCGCATACCCATACGGGTAGAGGCATCGTACTGGAAATTGGCCACTTCCTTACGCTTGGCATCCAGTTCTTCCGGCGTATCGAAAGCAATGTATGCCTTGCCGTTATCCAACAATTGCTGTACGTATTTCTTATAGATATCGCGACGTTCCGATTGGCGGTATGGACCATGTTCGCCACCAAAGCTTACTCCCTCGTCAAACTTGATGCCAAGCCATTTGAAAGATTCAATGATGTATTCTTCGGCACCCGGCACAAAGCGGTTGGAGTCGGTATCCTCAATACGGAAAATCAAATCACCTCCATGCTGGCGGGCAAACAAATAGTTATACAAAGCAGTGCGCACACCACCGATATGTAACGCTCCTGTAGGACTTGGAGCAAAACGAACTCTAACTTTTCTTTCTGACATTTGTTCTTTATCTA
>CAZJFI010000234.1:0-2778 GCA_964545265.1 uncultured Phocaeicola sp. | reverse complement strand
CTGTTGGCAGCAAGCGGTTCGGTCATTGCACAAGAATGGCCAACCATACAACCCGAAGCACGTCCGGGCGCCCGTTGGTGGTGGTTAGGTAGTGCCGTAGATGCCAAGAACATTACATACAACTTGGAAGAATATGCCAAGGCCGGATTGGGAGCCGTAGAAATCACTCCCATTTATGGCGTACAAGGTAACGACAAGAACAACCTCCCTTTCCTAAGTCCACAATGGATGGACATGCTGAAGCATACCCAAGCTGAGGGGAAACGGGTAGGTATCGAGATTGATATGAACACCGGTACCGGCTGGCCTTTCGGAGGCCCTACCGTCAGTATAGCCGATGCTGCTACCCAAGCTCTCTTCCAGACTTACGAGGTACAAGGCGGTACAAAAGTATCTTTGGACATCGCCGTACAAGACAAGAAACAACAACCTCACGCTATCCTTAGCCGAGTGATGGCCTATTCGGATAAGGGTGCTTGCCTGAACCTAACTTCCAAAGCCGCCAACGGCACCCTGAATTGGAATGCTCCGGCCGGCAAATGGAACATCGTTGTATTATATATAGGTAAGTCTTTACAAAAAGTGAAGCGAGCAGCTCCGGGTGGAGAAGGCTATGTCATGGACCACTTCAACAAAAATGCCGTGAAGCGTTACTTTGCCCGCTTTGACCAGGCATTCAAGGAAAACAAGTCCGCTATCCCACATACTTTCTTCAACGACTCCTACGAAGTATATGGAGCCGACTGGACACCCGACCTTTTGGAACAATTCGCCAAGCGCAGAGGATATAAGCTCGAAAATCATTTCCCCGAATTCTTGAGCAAGGAACGCACCGATGCTACCGCACGTATTGTAGCCGATTATCGGGAAACCATTTCAGACATGCTATTGGAGAACTTCACCCGTCAGTGGACAGATTGGGCTCACAAGCACGGAAGCATCACCCGTAATCAGGCACACGGTTCGCCCGCTAATTTGATTGATACTTATGCGGCCGTAGATATTCCTGAATGCGAAGGATTCGGTTTGTCACAATTCCATATCAAGGGATTGCGTCAAGACTCGCTCACCCGCAAGAACGATTCCGATCTTTCCATGCTGAAGTATGCCTCATCGGCGGCTCACATTTCCGGAAAGCCTTATACCTCTTCCGAAACCTTCACTTGGTTGACCGAGCATTTCCGTACCTCGTTGGCACAATGTAAGCCCGATATGGATTTGATGTTCGTTTCGGGTGTCAACCACATGTTCTTCCACGGAGCCACCTATTCACCCAAGGAAGCTAAGTGGCCGGGATGGAAGTTCTATGCATCCATCGATATGTCGCCCACCAATAGCATTTGGCGCGATGCCCCCGCTTTCTTCGATTACATCAGCCGATGCCAATCGTTCTTGCAATGGGGTAAGCCCGACAATGATTTCTTGGTTTACTTGCCCGTTTACGACATGTGGCAAGAACAACCGGGACGTTTCCTTACCTTCAGCATCCACGAAATGGCCCATCGTGCGCCTAAGTTCATCGAAACCGTCAACACCATCAACCGTTGTGGTTATGACATGGATTATATCTCGGATGCTTTTGTCAAGAGTACCCGTTGCGTGGATGGCAAATTGCTGACCAAAGGCGGAACCAGCTACAAGGCTATCATCATCCCGGCCGTTAAATTGATGCCTACCGAAGTATTGGCACACCTCATGAAGTTGGCTCAACAAGGCGCTACTCTAATCTTTACCGAAAACTATCCGCAAGATGTCCCGGGTTATGGTCAATTGGAAAACCGCCGAAAAGCGTTTGGTCAAGTCAGCCGTACATTGCCTGCCGTATCTTTCGACCAAACTACCGTAACTCCTTGTCAGAAAGGAACCATCATTACAGGTAGCGACTATCAGTCGGCTCTTGCCAAGAGTGGTGTCGTTTCTGAAGAAATGAAGACTCGATATGGTTTGCAAAGCATCCGCCGTCAAAACCCAACCGGGCACCATTATTTCATTTCCTCTTTGCAGGACAAGGGTATGGACGGATGGGTAACCCTTGCCGTAAATGCCACAGATGCCATGTTGTTCAACCCTATGAATGGCGAAAAGGGTAAAGCCAAGACACGTGTGGGAAACGGAAAGATGCAAGTCTATCTGCAACTCCAATCGGGCGAAAGCGTCATCTTGCAAACCTTCGACCAACCATTAAGCAATGTAGCCGAATGGAAGTATACACAAGAACAACCCGTCAGCCTCAGTCTTGACCATGGTTGGGAACTTACCTTTGTAGAAAGTACTCCGGCCGTAGGCGGTACCTTCCACATCGATACCCCATCTTCGTGGACAACTCTGAATCATCCTAATGCCAAGACCACTATGGCTACCGGTTTATATACCAATGAATTTACCTTACCGGCTATGCCTGCCGACGATTGGGTACTCTGCTTGGGCGATGTACGCGAAAGTGCACGTGTACGCATCAACGGACAATTGGTAGGCACCGCATGGGCCGTTCCTTACCAACTGAAAGTAGGCAAATGGTTGAAGCCCGGAAAGAATGTCATCGAAGTAGAAGTGACCAATCTCCCCGCCAACCGTATCACCGATATGGACAAGCGTGGTGAAGTATGGCGTATCTTCAACGAAATCAATGTAGTGAACCTCAATTACAAGAAGAGCATCTATAATTGGGAACCACTTCCTTCAGGCCTCAATAGTGCCGTTAGACTGATTCCGGTAAATTATAAATAATATCCTTCTACATGTCATCCTGAGGAATTCACATCCTTCTACATGTCATCC
>CAZJFI010000233.1:0-2779 GCA_964545265.1 uncultured Phocaeicola sp. | reverse complement strand
CCTTTGCACCCGATAAGTGAAATGAAAAAAAATAACCTGCATCAGTTGTGTCATTCTGAACGAAGTGAAGAATCTGAATACATCAACTAACGCTTTTCAGATCCTTCGCTTCGCTCAGGATGACACTACAAAACTGATGCAACTTATTTTTTATATCTTACTAAATTTAATAGACAGAATCTTTATGAACAATATGCCTACAGTTACCAAGAACCTGCTCATCATTAATGTATTGTGCTTTTTAGGTTACGAGGTTCTTAAAAGACACGGAATGGATTTGAACGGAATGTGCGGTCTCCATTTCTTTATGGCCTCCGACTTTAATTTGGCCCAACTTATATCCTATATGTTCCTACATGCCAATTTCGAACATCTGTTCTTCAACATGTTTGCGGTTTGGATGTTTGGTAGCGCCATTGAACTTGTTTGGGGTTCCAAACGTTTCCTTACTTATTACATGGTGTGTGGTATAGGTGCAGGGTTGATGCAGGAATTGGTTCAGTACATAGAGTTTTCGACCGTGTTGCAGAACTATCAGAATGTTAATATCGGTACCGGCATCATCCCCATGTCGGAATACTTGAACCTGATGAATACGGTGGGAGCTTCGGGTGCCGTTTATGGCATATTGCTGGCATTCGGCATGATGTTCCCTGAAAGTAGGATATTGGTGTTCTTTGTCCTTCCGGTCAAAGCCAAGTATCTGGTCATAGGTTATGCTATATTGGAACTGATGGCCGGATTGGGAAGCAGTGCCGATGGTATCGCCCACTTTGCCCATTTGGGTGGTATGATTTTTGGCTTCTTATTAATAATGTATTGGAAAAAGAAACGAAACAATGGCTCCTATAATTACTGATTTGAAAGAAACCTTCCGCCGCGGAAGCATCAGTCAACAGTTTATCTATATAAATATAGGTATATTTGTGGTGACTACGTTGATAAGCATCGTAGGTCTCTTGTTCAATAGCTATGACCATTCATGGATGGAATGGCTGGAACTCCCGGCCTGGTTGCCGCAATTTATTCTTCAACCCTGGTCTTTGGTTACTTACATGTTTCTTCATGCAGGTCTTTTCCACTTGTTGTTCAATATGCTGTGGCTATATAGCTTCGGTCAGTTGTTCCTGATGTTCTTTTCGGCCCGTCATTTCAGGGGATTGTATTTCTTGGGTGGCTTTTGTGGTGGCTTGCTGTACATGTTGTCTTATAACGTATTTCCCTATTTCTCACCTTATTTATATGGTTCGTTCTTGTTGGGGGCTTCGGCATCTGTTTTGGCCATTGTCATAGCAACGGCCGTGCGCGAACCGGAGTATAGAGTGAATTTGTTGCTTTTCGGCCAAGTCAGATTGAAATACTTGGCTTTGATTATGATTGTAACCGATTTGTTGTTCATTACTTCGAACAATGCCGGTGGTCACATCGCCCATTTGGGAGGTGCGCTGGCCGGATGGTGGTTTGTTTCCGGCTTGCGTAAAGGTACGGATGTTACCAAATGGATAAATCAAGCAATAGATTGGTTGTTGGGTGGATGGAAGGTAAAACGTGTCCCCAAGAAACCAAAGATGAAAGTACACTATGGCGGGCGTGCGAGTGATTACGAATACAATGCCCGTAAGAAGGAGCAGAACGAAGAGGTAGACCGTATTCTTGACAAGTTGAAGAAATCGGGCTATGGAAGTCTGACTACCGAAGAAAAGAAGCGGTTGTTTGATGCCAGCAAACGATAATTCATGAAATATATAGGAAGGTTTTTAGGTTGGATCCTGCTGGGGGTAAATGTAGTGATTGCCGGTTTGTTGCTGCTGTCGGCATATAGTCCTTACATCCAGCCCCAAGAGCATCCGTTGCTTTCGTGTACAGGTTTGGCCTTTCCTGTCTTCTGGTGCGCAAATTTCTTGTTCTTGCTTTTCTGGTTGGTTGTTTATCGTAAATACACTTTATTCCCCATATTGGTCATTGTTGCTTGTTGGGGAACGTTACGGACTTATTTCCCGATTCATTTGTCTGAAGAAGAGAAGCCGGAGAACAGTATCAAGTTCCTTTCTTATAATACGATGGCTTTTGCAATGGGAGAGAAGCATACCAAAGAATCGCCCAATAGGGTATTGGCTTATTTATCAGCCAGTGATGCCGACATCATTTGTATTCAAGAATGTATTTGGATGAGCAAAATGAAACAGAAAGAGGCCGATTATGCTTTACGGAACTATAAATACAAGCATTATTATTCATTTGCCGGCGGTTTCAATGGATTGGCTTGTTATTCGCGTTATCCTATATTGTCGGCTATACCTATTAAATATAATGATTCACGGAATGGTTCCATTGTTTACCGGATAGCCGTTGGGAAAGATACGCTGACCGTCTTCAACAATCATTTGGAGTCCAATAAAATTGAAACGTCTGAAAAAGCTATTTATCAGGAAATGATTGATACGCCCAATAAGGAGAATATTGCTTCCGGCTCACGTATGCTGTTGAAGAAGTTGATGGAGGCATCGGCTATTCGTGCTTCGCAAGCCGATTCTTTAGTTTCTTATATAAAGCAATTGCAAGAGGAGAAGGTTGTAGTTTGTGGAGATTTTAATGATTCACCGGTTTCGTATGCCCATCGTGTGGTAGGACAATATCTGCAAGACGCTTTTGCACAATCGGGAAACGGGCTGGGGATATCCTATCACGAAAATCGTTTTTATTTCCGGATAGACCATATTTTTTTGAGTAAGAATATGAAATCTTATGAATGTACGGTAGACCGTTCTGTCAAAGCTTC
>CAZJFI010000232.1:0-2792 GCA_964545265.1 uncultured Phocaeicola sp. | reverse complement strand
CCGGTAGACGATGAGCGTTTGCTCTTTCGTGATTCTTCCTTTTCTTTGCGTTCCTTTTCTTTTTCTGCTGCTTCTTGCGCCTTGATTTCGGCTTCTTTCTTTTCTGCAGCTTCACGTTGTTTGACTATTTGTTCGAAAGCCGATTCACGGTCTATCCTTGTTTCGTATTTTCCGCTGATGCGTGAAGAAGAGTTGATGGTGCTTCGTTGTTCTTGAGTGATGGCACCTATCTGACTCAATGGGAAAAGAATCTTTGCTTTCTGAACAATGGAAGGAGCTCCCTTCTCGTCGAGGAAGGATACAAGTGCTTCACCGGTTCCCAATTCAAGAATCTCGCGTTCTGTTTCAAAAGCAGGATTAGGACGGAATGTTTGTGCGGCTACCCTTACGGCTTGCTGGTCTTTGGGAGTAAAGGCGCGCAAGGCATGTTGTACACGGTTGCCACATTGTCCCAAGATGCTTTCCGGAAGGTCGGAGGGCGATTGGGATATGAAATAAACTCCAATACCTTTGGAGCGGATGAGGCGGACAATTTGCTCTATCTTATCGGTCAATGCTTTTGAAGTATCCTTGAACAGCATGTGAGCCTCGTCGAAGAAGAATACCATTTTAGGTAATTCCATATCGCCTATTTCGGGCATCTTGTCGTATATTTCAGAGAGGAGCCACATCAGGAAAGTAGAGTAGAGCTTGGGTTGCAGCATCAGCTTGTCGGCCGCTAAGATGTTCATCACTCCTTGTCCACCTTCGGTTTGTAGTAAGTCGTAGATGTCAAAAGCCGGTTCGCCGAAGAACAAGTCTCCTCCTTGTTCCGACAATGACAAGAGCGAACGCTGGATGGCACCGATGGAGGCTGCTGATATGTTTCCATAAGTGGTAGAGTAACGCTTGGCATTTTTGGCAACGTAATCCAACATCAAACGGAGGTCCTTCATATCGATGAGTGGCAAGTTCTCGTCTTTGGCTATGCGGAAAGTCAAAGTCAGGATACCACTTTGTGTCTCATTCAAATCCATCAGTCGGGCAAGCAACAAGGCACCCATCTTTTCTACGGTAGTCCGCATGGGATGGCCTTGCTCGCCATACACATCATAAAAGCGTACGGGGCAACCTTTGAAAGCTAATGTCGAAGTGTCCATTCCCCATTCGGCACAACGCTTTTCAATGAATTTGCTCAATCCGCCTGTTTGCGAAATGCCCGACAGGTCGCCTTTCATGTCGGCCATAAAACACGGCACACCTGCTTGCGAGAATGTTTCGGCCAATACTTGCAAGGTTACTGTCTTTCCTGTTCCTGTAGCACCTGCTATCAATCCGTGGCGGTTGGCCATTTTGCCAATAATATGAATGGGGCCTTCATTTGAATGGGCCACATAGAGTTGTCCTTCCTTATACATGTCCTTATATTAAGAGTTTCTGCAAAGATAAGGGTTTATCGTGTGATTTCAAATTTGAAAAAATAAAAAGTGAGTGCGCTTATATCACACTCACTTATTTATCGATAAACTTTTGATAGGGTAGGATTATCGGATGAAATGCATGGCATCCCAAGGTTCTTCTGCAGGACGTCCGGGGGCTTTTCCGCCATTGGTGGATTTGAGTAGCCAAGCCATGTTGCGGGCAAGGGTACGCATGGTTTGAAGTCCTTCCTTGTCCATTGCTGCTTCGCCGGCTGCCCGACCATAGACGATATTCCAATATTGTGATGTTACAATCGGCATATTCATCATTTGGAATGGCATGTTCAAGCTCTCGAAAGCGGCGGTAGCACCACCTCGGCGACATACGGCAATGGAAGCGGCAGGCTTTCCGGCAATGTTGGATCCATTGGAATAAAAGGCACGCTGAATGATGGAGAGCAAGGCTCCGTTGGGTTGTCCATAATATACGGGTGAACCAACGATAAGTGCATTGGCCTCCTCAAACTTCTCGGATATCTTATTGCAAATGTCATCATCGAACACGCAACGTCCCAACCCCTTTGCAGCACATTGTCCGCATGCCACACAACCTCTGATGGGCTTGTTGCCAATCCACATGATTTCACTCTCAATACCATCCTTGGAAAGTTGTTTCGCTACTTCTGCTAAAGCGGTAGCTGTATTTCCTTGCTGACGGGGACTTCCGTTAATGAGTAATACTTTCATACGCTATTTGTTTTTTAGTTTATCCTTTAATTAACGATAGAAACTATATATTGTTTCTAAGTCGGTTGTATACGGACAAAGATAATGAAATTTTATCGTTCCCTATTGTAGCTAAGATAAAAACATTACCTTTGCATTAAGTAATTGCTAATTCCTATTGCATGAATATAGAAGAAGTCAGAGATTATTGCCTCTCTTTGCCACAAGTTACAGAAGATTTCCCTTTTGATGAAACTACTTTGGTGTTTCGTATTGCAGGGAAAATCTTTGCTATGGTCGATTTGGAAAATACAGAATGGTTTGTTTTGAAGTGTGAGCCGGAATATGCTCTTGACTTACGCGAAAAATATCCGGAAATAAGTGGTGCCTGGCACATGAACAAGAAATATTGGAACCAGCTCAATCTTTTTGGTACGCTATCAGACAAGCTTATCCAAGACCTTATCCGCCATAGTTATAACGAAGTGATAAAGAAATTGCCCAAGAAAATCAGGGAAGAAAAGAATATTAGTTCTTTACCATAAATAACCTCTCCTTTTTAAAAAAGGTTTGAAATATGCCTTCAGTGATTTCAGCGCATGTTAACTTGTTGAACTTCTGCTCCTTTGGCTGAATTCAGGTGCGATTTTCTCGTTTCAGTGATTT
>CAZJFI010000231.1:0-2862 GCA_964545265.1 uncultured Phocaeicola sp. | reverse complement strand
AGAGCAACCGCCCGTCCGACTTTATCGATGCATTGATTATCATGCAGAAGGAATGCGGCGTACGCGACATTAAGTTGAGTGAATACGGTATGAAGGAAGAAGACCTTCCGAAGATTGCCGACAATGCACGCTTTGCTATGGGTGGTTTGTTCACACTCGACCCACGTCCTATGACTGACGATGAATTACTGACTATTTTGGAAAAGTCGTATAAGTAAAGTTATCATCTTGTCATCCTGAGGAATAAAATGAAGAAGGATCTGAATGCAATTACTTTATGTATTCAGATCCTTCGCTTTGCTCAGGATGACAATTCACGACCTCGACAACTGTATATTATTTCTTCGCCAATTCTTCCAATGTCCGGCCTTCGTAATTGCAAATGGCTTCCTTGTACTCACCAGGAATCAGCATGGGTTCCTTCATAATCAAATCATAAAGCACCATCACTGTACGGCACTCGCACTTCACTTCACGGGTATCCTTCTGAACTGCCCGTTGCAACAAGGTAAAGCTCTTGTGCCCCAATTGAATAACCGCTGTTTCTATCTCCATTTGGTCAGAAAAGAACACAGGAGTAAAGAAGTTGGCATTAATGTTGGCTACCACAATGGCCTGTTCACTCCAATCAATATCGCCCAATGCTTCCTTTATATAGGTAGTCTTTGCCAAATCATACAAAGAAAAATAAACTGAATTATTTACATGCCCAAACTGGTCTACATCACTGAAACGAATCTGTGCGGGCATTACATGCTTGAAATTTACATCTTCTTCCATCTCGCCTATCATATTTTTGCACAAAAGTAATACTTTTATGTGAAAAAGGAGTAAAAATGATAGACTTTTCTTATTTTTGCAGCATTATTTAAAAAGATAACAAGTTAATACGAACAAAATATGGAAAAGAAGAATTTCAGTCCGGCTACCCTCTGCATACAAGGAGGTTGGCAACCTAAAAAAGGCGAACCTCGTGTATTGCCCATCTATCAGAGTACCACATTCAAATACGATACCAGCGAACAGATGGCCCGTTTGTTCGATTTGGAAGACAGCGGTTATTTCTACACCCGTCTACAGAACCCTACCAACGATGCCGTTGCAGCCAAGATTGCTGCCCTCGAAGGCGGTGTTGGTGCCATGCTTACCTCATCGGGACAAGCAGCCAACTTCTACGCCATCTTCAATATTTGTCAGGCAGGCGACCACTTTGTATGTTCATCAACCATCTACGGAGGTACATTCAATCTCTTTGGAGTAACCATGAAGAAATTGGGTATCGACTGTACATTCATTGATGCCAATGCCCCTGAAGAAGAAATTGAAAAAGCGTTCCGTCCTAATACCAAGGCTTTGTTTGGCGAAACCATTTCAAATCCCAGCATCGATGTGCTCGATATCGAAAAGTTTGCCCGCATCGCCCATAAGCATGGAGTTCCTTTGATTATTGATAATACATTCGCTACACCTATCAATTGCCGCCCGTTTGAATGGGGTGCCGACATCGTAACCCACTCTACAACCAAATATATGGATGGTCACGCTACAGCAGTAGGGGGTGTCATTGTAGATAGCGGTAACTTTGATTGGGAAGCACATGCCGAAAAGTTCCCGGGATTGACTACTCCCGATGAATCCTATCACGGACTGACTTACACCAAGGCTTTCGGTAAGATGGCTTATATGACCAAGGCAACTGCCCAATTGATGCGCGACCTCGGTTCTATCCAGTCACCCCAAAATGCATTCTTGTTGAACCTCGGTCTGGAAACCTTGCACTTGCGTATGCCACGCCATTGCGAAAACGCCCAAAAGGTAGCCGAATGGTTGGAAGCTAATCCACAAGTGGCATGGGTGAACTATTGCGGTTTGAAGAGCAGCAAGTATTACGAATTGGCACAGAAATACATGCCAAACGGTTCTTGCGGTGTGATTGCCTTCGGTTTGAAGGGTAGTCGTGAAGAAGCCATCCAATTTATGGATAACTTGAAACTTGCTTGTATTGTAACTCATGTGGCCGATGCCCGCACTTGTGTACTCCATCCGGCCAGTCACACTCATCGCCAGCTGACCGACGAACAACTCATTGAAGCCGGTGTAGCACCCGACCTTATCCGCTTGTCGGTAGGTATCGAAGATGCCAATGACATTATCGCTGATTTGCAACAAGCCATGGAAAGTGTAAAATGAGAGTAATTATCATAGGAGCCACATCGGGTATCGGACGCGAAGTAGCCAAACTCTACATCGCCCAAGGTTGGCAAGTAGGTGTTGCCGGCCGACGTGCCGAAGAGTTGGAGACTTTAAGGAAAGAAGCCCCGGAACAAGTCTCCACCCAAGTACTGGATGTGACTTTGGAAGATGCATCCTGTCGCCTGCAAGAGTTAATCCAAAAAGTGGGCGGCATGGATCTTTTTCTGTTAAGCTCGGGTATCGGGAAACAGAACCCTACCCTTACCCCCGACATCGAACTAAGAACTGCAGCTACCAATGTAGAAGGATTTATCCGACTGACAACCGCCGCCTACCATTATTTTGAAAAGCAAGGCTACGGACACATTGCAGCCATCAGTTCCATTGCCGGTGTCAAAGGATTGGGCATCGCCCCTGCCTACTCGGCCACCAAACGTTTTCAAAACACTTACCTCGATGCACTCGACCAACTATCAAGAATGAACGGATTGAACATACATTTTACCGATATCCGTCCCGGATTTGTAGCTACTCCTTTATTAAAGGACGACAACTATCCGCTTTTGATGAAAGCGCCTCAGGTAGCAACCAGCATTGTTAAGGCTATCAGTAAGAAGAAACGCATTATGGTTATTGACTGGAGATACCGCATCCTGGTATTTTTCTGGA
>CAZJFI010000230.1:0-2880 GCA_964545265.1 uncultured Phocaeicola sp. | reverse complement strand
CATCCTAATCCGTCTCCCATGGCCATTTGAAAAAAGTATTGCAAGTCTTCGTATACTTTACGGATATAGTCTTTGTCAGGGAAAGTATCGCTGACCCGTTTTTTGAGGCCCACTTTGTCACTTTTGGCATAGAGTAATACGGCATATGCTTTTTGACCATCACGTCCGGCACGTCCTGCTTCCTGAAAGTATGCTTCGGGAGAATCGGGTAAATCCATGTGGATTACTATTCGTACATTAGGCTTGTCTATACCCATACCGAAAGCGTTAGTCGCTACCATTACGCGACTTTCTTCGGTAAGCCAACTCTTTTGTCGGATGTCTTTTACATCGTTGTTCAACCCCGCATGATAGAAAGTGGCGGTTATACCGTTGCTGACAAGCAATTCGGCCATTTCACGAGTCCGTTTACGATTGCGTGTATAGACGATAGCCGATCCATTTACGCTGTTCAAGATGTGGAGTAGCTCTTCCCGCTTATTTTCTGTATGACGTACAATGTATGCCAGATTCTTGCGCTCAAAACTCATTCGGAATACGTTGCTTCCTTCTTTGAAGGCTAACTTCTGTTGGATATCCTTTACCACTTCAGGAGTAGCGGTTGCTGTCAGTGCAAGTACAGGTGCATCCGGAAGTAGTTTGCGGATGTCGGCTATTTTGAGATAGGCCGGCCGGAAATCGTATCCCCATTGTGAGATGCAGTGCGACTCATCTACGGTAATCATGCTTACTTTCATACTCCGTAACTTGGTTTGGAATATTTCTGTATCCAGTCGTTCCGGTGATATGTAGAGGAATTTGTAATCTCCAAAGATGCAATTTTCTAAAGCTACGATGATTTCTTCTCTTGTCATACCCGAGTAGACAGCCAGCGCTTTGATGCCACGGTCGCGCAGATTGCGTACCTGGTCTTTCATTAACGCAATAAGAGGAGTGATGACCAAACATATCCCTTCTTTGGCCATAGCCGGCACTTGAAAAGTAATGGACTTGCCACCACCGGTAGGCATCAGCCCCAGTGTGTCATGTCCATTACCTATACTTTCTATGATGTTTTCTTGAATTCCCCGGAAAGCATCATATCCCCAATAGTGTTTCAGTATCTCCGCGTAAGTCATTTGTCTTTATTCTACACGGGGCTTGATGTCTTCTATCTGCAATTGTACCTCTCCACGCTTATGCGTATTCTCTTCGATGGTATAACAAATGTCGAATGACTGTTTGGTCTTGATGTAACGTACCTGTGAACTTTGTCCGAATGCAATACCGTTCATCACATTATTCGATTTGTTGTCTACCAATTCCAACTTGATGTGTTCCTGTTCGCGACCTACCACTTTGCTGGTACCGTAGTCGTATACCTTATAGGTACAAAAGACAGGCTTATGGTTATCAGGTCCGAAGGGGTTGAATCTCTTCAAGTCTGAATGAAATTTCGGCGTGATGTCACGGAAGTCTATTTCTGCATCAATGTTGATAACCGCACTCAGTTGTTCCGGTAAGATGTGGTTGGAAACATATTCTTCAAATCTACGGGTAAATTCCTCCACATTCTCCGTTTTCATTGAAAGACCGGCAGCATAAGTATGCCCTCCGAAATTTTCCAGCAAATCACGGCAGTGCTCAATGGCTTTATATACATCAAATCCGGAAACAGAGCGTGCCGAACCGGTTGCCATATCGTTGGTACGTGTCAAAACAACAGCCGGTCGGTAATAAATTTCAGTTAGGCGGGATGCTACAATACCAATCACTCCTTTATGCCATGCTTCGTTGAAAATGACAATAGTATGACGCTCGGACAAATCTTCCAATTCTTCCACAATTTTGTTGGCCTCTTCGGTCATAGCCTTGTCTAAATCCTTTCGGGTTTCGTTGTATTGATTGATTTGGTTGGCTTTTTCCAAGGCGGTGGAAAAATCCTTTTCAATCAACAATTCAACCGCTTCCTTACCGTTTTGAATTCGTCCGGATGCATTGATGCGGGGCCCGATTTTAAAGACAATGTCGCCTACGGTTATTTCCTTTTCTGTGAGTCCGCATACATCAATGATGGCTTTCAATCCAACACTCGGATTGGAGTTCAATTGTTTTAATCCATGGAAGGCCAATACGCGGTTTTCTCCCATGATGGGTACAATGTCAGAAGCAATACTGACAGCCACCAAGTCCAAAAGAGGAGTGAGGTTATGAAAATCAATACCGTTGTTTTGTGCAAAGGCTTGCATAAACTTGAAACCTACTCCACAACCCGAAAGATGCTCGTAAGGGTAGGTGGCATCCGGACGTTTGGCATTCAAGATGGCCACAGCCGGTGGTAACACTTCATCGGGTACGTGATGGTCGCAGATGATGAAGTCTATGCCTTTTTCTTTAGCATAGGCTATTTCGTCTACGGCTTTAATGCCACAATCCAGAACGATAATCAGTTTTACACCTGTTTCATACGCATAATCCACTCCTTTTTCCGATACCCCATATCCTTCCTCGTAACGATCCGGAATGTAGTAATCGATGTTTGAATAGAATTGCTGGAGAAACTTGTAAACCAATGCGACGGCGGTAGTGCCATCCACATCGTAATCTCCATAAACCATAATGCGTTCCTTCCTTCCCATAGCTTCATTCAGACGATTCACTGCAATATCCATATCCTTCATCAAGAATGGGTCATGCAGTTCATTCAGCTGGGGGCGGAAGAATCGTTTGGCCTCTGCCGCAGAGGTAATTCCTCTTTCGAGCAGCAAGTTACAGAGAATGGGGCTAATCCCCGTCTCTTTAGATAGCGCCTTAGCTGCTTCGGTTTGTTCTTGGCTTGGAGGTTGATAATTCCATTTGTTATTCATTTTATATATTGTTTTTTTCTTTTTCTTCTCTCGG
>CAZJFI010000229.1:0-2885 GCA_964545265.1 uncultured Phocaeicola sp. | reverse complement strand
CGCATTTTCCTTGTTCTTTGGTTGGTCACGAGTTTCGGTATTTTCAATCAAGATTTCTTCTTCCTCACCGGTATATGGGTCCTTGTACTGGTAACGCAAACGCACACCCGATTCCACCTTATTTACGTTCTGACCACCGGCACCGCCGCTTCGGAATGTATCCCAACTCATACGAGCCGGTTCAATGTTCACTTCAATACTATCGTCTACCAACGGAGTAACGAAAACCGAAGCAAAAGAAGTCATACGCTTACCTTGTGCATTGTAAGGCGACACACGCACCAAACGATGCACACCGTTCTCACCTTTCAGATAACCGTAAGCAAAACTACCTTCAATATTGAAAGTCACAGTCTTGATACCAGCCTCATCACCTTCCTGCAAGTTGGCAACACTTACCTTATATCCATTGGTTTCTCCCCAACGCATATACATACGCATCAACATAGACGACCAGTCCTGACTTTCTGTACCACCGGCACCTGAATTGATCTTCAACACACAATCCATGGAATCAGCTTCCTGACGAAGCATATTCTTCAGTTCAAGAGCTTCAACTGCTTCCATCGCCTTGGCAAAAGCAGCATCCACTTCTTCTTCAGTCACCAATTCATCTTTATAGAAGTCGAAAGAAAGTTCCAGTTCATCGGCCAAAGTCTTCACTTCCTTATAGCCTTCAATCCATTTCTGCAATTCCTTCACCTTCTTCATCTGTGCTTCCGCTTTCTTGGCATCGTCCCAAAAACCAGGAGCCTGAGTACGGAGTTGTTCTTCTTCTACTTGAACCATCTTACCTTCAATGTCCAAGTATCTTTCAAGGGCGGCTGTACGTTCCTTTACGTCTTTCAGTTGCTCTATTGTTATCATTTTGAGGAGTTTTTCTTATTGAGGTGCAAAGATACAACAAAATTACGAATGTTCTAATTTTAGAAGAAAGATAATATAAAATACTTTCACACCACCATATATTCTAAGCGAAGCGAAGAATCTGAAAGTATTTAGTGGATATCCTCAGATTCTTCGCTTCGCTCAGAATGACACTTTATGCCTACAAAATCATTCCTTATACATAGCCTCTATCTCGGCTGCATAATTCTTGTTCAATACACTACGTTTGATTTTCAACGTATTGGTCAGTTCCCCTTTCGCCATACTGAACGGTTCGGGCAACAACGTAAACTTCTTGATTTGTTCGTAATGAGCAAATTGTTGTTGAAGGGTATCAATACGTTCACGGAACAAGTCCATAATGGCATCGTGTTTCAACAATTCAGCCATGTTTTCGTATTTAATGCCTTTATCTTCCGCATATTTCTTCACCAAACCATAATCAGGTACAATCAAGGCTGCCACAAACTTGCGCTCATCAGCAATGATGGAAATTTGGTCAATATAACGATCTACCACCATTTTTGTCTCAATAGCTTGCGGAGCGATATATTTTCCGTTCGAAGTCTTGAACAGGTCCTTGATACGCTCAGTCAGGAACAAGAAACCATCTTTCATGTAGCCGGCATCACCTGTACGGAACCATCCATCTTCGGTAAAGGCTGACTTGGTAGCGGCTTCTTTCTTATAATATCCATGCGTAATGGCCGGTCCCTTCAACAAGATTTCATCGTTTTCACCGAACTTCACCTGCATGTGAGGCATCAGTTTACCTACTGAACCAACCATGTGGTCGAAGTTGTTTTCGCAAGAAACCGTAGCGATGGATTCGGTCAAGCCATAACCAGCCACCATATTAATACCCACCGAAAGAACGAATTCCTGTACAGCCGGAGGAATAGCTGCTCCTGCTGTTGGGAAAAAAGCACCTCTATCCAAGCCCAATGTCTTTTTCAACAAGCTATAGATAGTTTTTTCGTAGAACTTATACTTCAAGTGCAACCACATTGGGGCCGATTTTCCTTGGCATACATATTCCACGTTGTGCTCGCGACCTACTTTGATAGCATCCTGCATCAACGTTTTCTTGATACCTGTGGTATTGTTGATTACCTCATTTACACCGGCATACACTTTTTCCCAAAAACGAGGAACGCTACACATGGCAGTAGGACGAACTTCCTTGATAGTCATCTGAATATCTTGTGGACGGAGGTTGATGTTCAACTCTGCACCAACACACAAGCACCAACAGCTCCATGCACGTTCAAACACATGAGTGAAAGGCAAGAAGTTAATCACCACATCGTTTTCACCCAAACCTGGGAAACGTTCACAATGAGCATCCATAACCGATTCATAACCGGCATGAGACAACATAACCCCTTTACTCTCGCCGGTAGTACCGCTGGTATAAAGAATATTCATCAAATCTTCCTTTTGAGATTCGGCGGTACGTTTATCCACTTCTTGTTGATGCTTGCCATCCTTGCCCATCGCCAAGAAATCATCCATATAGATGGAAGTCTGGTCTTGTGCATCGAACTTCACATCGCGGTCGAACACCACAATTTGTTTCAACGACGAACTGAGCGCCATCACGCGGAAAGCTACATCATATTGTTGTTGTTCACCTACAAACAGATAGCGGATTTGTGCATCTTCCAGAATATAATGTACTTGAGCCTCGGAACTGGTGGCATAAAGAGGCACCGTAACGGCACGAATACCAAAAGCGCCAAAGTCCATAAACAAAGATTCGGGTTTGTTCTGAGTGAACACCCCAATATTTTCCTGCACTCCCACTCCTAATTCTATCAAGGAGTTCGATACATTGGTTACCGTTGCTGCAAACTGATTCCACGACGTAGGAATCCATGTATTTGTCTTATAGTCACGATGTTTCAAGGCAACCCTGTCGCCATACTTTTTAGCCTGACGTTGAATCAGGTCCGAAAACAAAGTCTTGCTCATAACTCTTAAGATTAAAATCTGCA